>JANMDH010000447.1:0-8256 GCA_031376195.1 Gemmobacter sp.
GAGCCAAAGCCTTCGCGGGCCTCATCGTCGTTCCAGGCGATCCGCATGCCCTTGCCACCACCGCCTGCCGATGCCTTGATCATTACCGGGTAACCGATCTGCGCCGCAATCCTTGCCGCCTCGTCCGCATCGGCGATCAGACCCATATGGCCCGGAACGGTGGAAACCCCCGCCGTCATCGCGATCTTTTTCGAGGTGATCTTGTCGCCCATCTGTTCGATTGCACCCGATGGCGGCCCGATGAACACGACGCCCTCCGCCTCAAGTGCGGCGGCGAAGGCACGATTTTCGGACAGGAACCCATAGCCGGGATGGACAGCCTGCGCCCCGGTGGCGCGCACTGCGGCCATGATCCGGTCAATCACGATGTAAGACTGCGCGGCAGGCGATGGGCCGATATGAACCGCCTCATCCGCCATTTTGACATGCAACGCACCTCGATCGGCGTCGGAATAGACGGCGACGGTGGCGATCCCCATGCGGCGGGCGGTCTTGATCACGCGGCAGGCAATTTCACCCCGGTTGGCGATCAGGATTTTCTTGAACATCGGGCACCTATCCGTGCTGCGGCAACAAAAAAGCCACCCGGGTGGCGTGCCCGGGTGGCCTTGGTTCGAGTGTCGGCTGCGAGACCGCAGCCGTCAGATCAGTAGCCGCGGCAAGGGGCAAGGCCCGGCAGACCGCAGGTGAGCGCACCTGCCGTTGCGCCAAGAGCGGCACCGACAAGGGCGTTTTCATCCTGGTTGTCGGCAATCGCCGCACCAGCAAGCGCGCCCACAACGGCGCGGCCTGATTGGGATTCCAGCATGGCCGGCTGGCCCGGCTGTGTTTCGCAAGCTGCAAGGGTCGTCGCGGCAACAAGTGCAAGTATAAAGGGTTTGAAAGACATGGCGCTCGGCCTCCATTTGGATTTCTTGTGCTATAATTCTTTAGACCAAATGGCAGGATTGAAAAGTCTAATTGCCATAAGGCGACCT
Organism: Gemmobacter sp.; assembly: GCA_031376195.1. Classification (GTDB taxonomy): domain Bacteria; phylum Pseudomonadota; class Alphaproteobacteria; order Rhodobacterales; family Rhodobacteraceae; genus JANPIX01. The sequence continues at coordinate 978 of JANMDH010000447.1, forward strand.
TAGTCGGGCGATGATCCGCCCGTTTTGTGGTCGGAACATCAAAAAACTGCAACCTGGCCGGGGAAAGGCCAGGTTGCATAGAAGGGGAAGGGTAACAGTTTTGACAGATCGGGGTGCATCTCCTCGAAAAGCAGTCCCAAAAATGATTGTGCCAAAGGCCCGGATCCTGTGCAAAACCTTTGTTCGGGACATTGCGGATATGCGCGAAAGATTGCCAGTTGTCAGGTACTTGCGCGGATTTCTGCCAATGGTTGTGCGGGGGCTATTCATCGTTGTCGTCCCAGTCACCGGCGGCCACGGGCGGGGCGTCGACCGCGAAGATGGCCGGGAAGCCCGCCTTGGCGGCCTTCAGATCAATCCGTAACAGTGCGTCATAGCTTTCTGGATCGAACGGGTCCGTCGCGGGCACCACTTCGCGTCCGAACAACCATGACAGACGGCCCGCATCCAGATTGCCGCGTTCAAACGGTTCTTCCCCGAAATGCGCCCAAAGTGCTGCGAGAAAACCCGAATCTGCCGCCCTGTCCAAGGCCTTGCGGTCGCGAAAGCGTTCACGTTTGATGATTTTGGCGGGGCCGTCCTTGTGGTTGGCGCGGCGGATCACATACTGAAGATCGGTGCCCGACATGCGGCCGGGAAAGCCGCGATGTTTCAGCATGATGCGCCCCCAAGGCGGGGGAGTGCTGCATGGCGGGCAAAACCAATGCTTTGCCCGCCCGTTTTATTTGTATTTCCCGGTATAGGTCGGTTCGACCGAAATGGGTTCGGCATAGGCCACCACGGGCGCAGGTTTGGGCGCGCAGGCCGCGGCGAAAAGCACGAGACAAAGCACCGAGACAAGTCGAACAGAAAAAGACATGCATGATTCCTTTTGCAAAGGGTGTCAGCGGTCAGATTATCGAAGGCGACCCCGGTTTGACATCCACCGCCCGTCGGGGCAGCGGAAATCGACCGATCAGCGCAACGCGAGGGCGGCAAACGCGTTGGATCTTCGTCAGGACTGGGCCGATACATCAGTAAATCTCCCACAAGCATTGGCCGTTTTCGATGGTGTACGCCTCAAAAAACTGGGTGGCGTCGGGGGCGGCTTCGCCGAAGGCAACCGGAACATCGGACAGCGAGATGATGATCTGGGCGGGGGCCGGGCCAAAATCGGCGATGCGGGGCAAGGCAAAACTGTTGCACAGGGCGCGCATGTCATTGATGGCGGTTTCAAAATCAACGCCGGGGGCGGATTTGGCGATGGCGGGGGCAACGAACCGGAACCGAAGCGTCAGCCCATCGGGGCCGGGCGCGTTCCAGACCACGTCCTGCAAGGTCACGGACTGACCGGAAGGCACGGCGACGGGCACGTCATCCCCGGCGAGCACAGCACTGCCGTCAGTTTGCACGGTCCAGAGCGGACCCATCGGGGGTATGTTCGCAAGTTCGGTCATCATGGCCTTTTCGGATAGGGTCCCCGCAGTCAAAGCGGGATGTTATCGTGCTTTTTCCAAGGGTTCACTTGTCTTTTGGTCCGCAGGGACGCAAAGGCCCGTGCCACGCGACGGCGGGTGGAATGCGGCATGATCACCTCATCAATAAAACCGCGTTCCGCTGCGACGAAGGGATTGGCAAAGCGGTCTTCGTAATCTTTGACCCGTGCCGCGATCTTGTCCTTGTCACCCAATTCGCCCCGATACAGAATTTCGACCGCCCCCTTGGCCCCCATCACCGCCACCTCGGCCGTGGGCCATGCATAGTTGAAATCGCCCCGCAGGTGTTTTGACGACATCACCACATAGGCCCCGCCATAGGTCTTGCGGGTCAGCACGGTGACCTTGGGCACTGTCGCCTCGGCATAGGCGAACAGCAGTTTTGCACCGTGCTTGATCACGCCGCCCAGTTCCTGCGCGACACCGGGCAGGAAGCCCGGCACGTCGACAAAGGTCAGGATCGGAATTTCAAACGCATCGCAGAACCGCACAAAGCGCGCGGCCTTGCGGCTTGCATCAATATCCAGACAGCCCGCCAGAACCATCGGCTGGTTGGCGACCACGCCCACTGTCTGGCCTTCGATCCGGATGAAGCCGGTGATGATGTTGCCGGCATAATCCTTTTGAATCTCGAAGAAATCCGCCTCGTCAGCGACTTTCAGGATCAGTTCTTTCATGTCGTAGGGCGTGTTCGGATTTTCCGGCACCAGCGTATCAAGACTGGGTTCAATGCGGGCCGGATCGTCAAAGAACGGCCTGACGGGTGCCTTTTCGCGGTTGTTGAGCGGCAGGAAATCGATCAGGCGGCGGGTTTCGGCAAGTGCCTCGACATCGTTTTCATAGGCACCGTCGGCCACCGACGACTTTTTCGTATGCGTCGCGGCACCACCCAGTTCTTCGGCGGTGACTACTTCATTGGTCACGGTTTTCACTACATCGGGACCGGTGACGAACATGTAGGAGCTGTCTTTCACCATGAAGATGAAATCGGTCATTGCCGGCGAATAGACGGCACCGCCCGCACAAGGCCCCATGATCAGGCTGATCTGCGGCACCACGCCTGACGCCAGCACGTTGCGCTGGAATACCTCGCCATAGGCTGCAAGCGAGCCGACACCTTCCTGGATGCGCGCGCCGCCGGAATCGTTCAGCCCGATCACGGGCGCGCCGTTCTGGATCGCCATATCCATGATCTTGCAGATCTTGGCACCGTGGGTTTCCGAAACCGACCCGCCCAGCACGGTGAAATCCTGCGCATAGACATAGATCATGCGCCCGTTGACCGTGCCCCAGCCGGTGACCACCCCGTCACCGGGATGTTTGGTTTCGTCCATCCCGAAATCGGTGCTGCGGTGCTGCACGAACATGTCAAATTCTTCGAAACTGCCCTCGTCCAGCAGCAGATCGAGGCGTTCGCGCGCCGTCAGCTTGCCCTTGGCGTGCTGGGCGGCCACCCGCGCCTCGCCCCCGCCGGCGCGGGCATAGGCACGGCGGTCCTCGAGCTGTTGCAGGATGTCTTTCATCGTCCCCTCGCCTTGATGTTTGCAGACTGTATCGGCCAACGCGGTGCTGCGAAAGATTATTTCGCACCTTTGGCCCGACAAGGTGTTTATCGCGGCACCCTTGGGTTTTCATCGTTCACAAATGGCTGTGAGCACGGCGGCGGTGTGCGTTTCGGCCATGGACAGGCGCGGGACGGGGGCGTAGCGCAGGACCATGCAAACCGTTCGTTTTCTTGACCGTACCACGCCACCGCATATCGCCACCCTGATCCTGACGGCGGGATTGGCGGCGCTGTCGCTTAACATATTTCTGCCCTCACTGCCGTCGATGGCGGCCTATTTCGGGGTGGAATACGGGGTGATGCAGCTTTCCGTATCGCTGTATCTGGCGATGACGGCAGTGTTGCAGGTGTTCATCGGCCCGGTTTCCGACCGTTTCGGGCGCAGGCCGGTCTTGTTGTCCGCGATCGGCGTGTTCACCATCGCGACCCTTGGCTGCTTGTTCGCGCCGAATTTCGAGGTATTCCTGATCTGCCGCCTTGTGCAGGCGATCATCGCGTCGGGTTTTGCCTTGTCGCGCGCCATCGTGCGCGACATCGTGCCCGGCGATCAGGCCGCGTCGATGATCGGTTATGTGACCATGGGCATGTCGCTGGTGCCGATGGTGGGGCCGGTTATCGGTGGCGCATTGGATCAGGTTTTTGGCTGGCAGGCGTCGTTCTGGGTGCTGGGGATCGGCGGGGCGTTACTGTTCATGCTGGTCTGGCGCGATCTGGGGGAAACCGCCACGCACCGCGCAGCGAGCCTGGCCGATCAGGTGCGCGCCTATCCGGCCTTGCTGCGGTCACAGCGGTTCTGGGGCTATTGTCTTGGGTCGGCCTTTGCCTCGGGGGCGTTCTTTGCCTTTCTGGGGGGTGCGCCGTTTGTGGGCACACGGATTTACGGGTTGGATCCGGCAACGTTGGGCCTGTATTTCGCGGCCCCTGCCTTGGGATACATGGCCGGGAACTTCTTGTCGGGCCGCTATTCGGTGCGGTTGGGCATCAACCGCATGATGATGATCGGCGCGGTGATCACAACGGCGGGCCTTGGCCTGCTGGTGGTGCTGGAGGCGTCGGGTTTCGCCTCGCAGACCCTGTTCTTTGCGCTGATGATCCCGATGGGGCTTGGCAATGGCGTGCTGCTGCCATCGGCCAATGCAGGGATGTTGTCCGTGCGCCCCGAACTTGCCGGATCGGCGGCAGGCCTTGGCGGGGCGATCACGATTGCGGGCGGGGCGGCACTTTCGGTGCTGGCGGGGATGGTGCTGACCGAAGGGTCAACTGCGATGCCATTGATCCTGTTGATGTTCACCACTTCGGCCTTGTCCATCGTCAGCGCCGCATGGGTCATTCGACGCGCGCGCGCACTGGCGGTGTAGCGCTACCTCTGCGCCACGCGCCAGTTCGGGTTCACCCACGGCTCCAGATTGGCCGGGGCAAGCGGCACCCGTCCCAGAATATGATCCGCCGCCTTTTCGCCCACCATGATCGCGGGCGCGTTCAGGTTGCCGTTGGTCACCTGGGGGAACACTGAACTGTCCGCCACACGCAATCCATCGACCCCGATCACACGGCATTCCGGATCAACCACGGCCAGCGGATCATCCCGCCGCCCCATGCGGGCCGTGCCGCAGGGGTGATACGCACTTTCCGCGTGATCCCGGATGAACGCGTCCAGTTCCTGATCGGTCTGCACGGCGGCCCCGGGCTGAATTTCATGCCGCACATAGGATTGCATCGCAGGTTGGGAGAAAATCTCACGCGTCAGGCGGATGCAGCGGCGGAAATCCTGCCAGTCATCCGGGTGCGACATGTAGTTGAACCGGATCACGGGTGCGGCATCAGGGTCGGCGGACCGCAGGGTCACCGCCCCGCGCGACTTTGACCGCATCGGCCCGACATGCGCCTGAAAGCCGTGGCCTTCGGCCGCTGCCTTGCCGTCATATCGCACGGCGATGGGCAGGAAATGATACTGGATATCGGGATAATCCACGCCTTTGTCGGACCGGATGAAGGCGCAAGCCTCAAACTGGTTCGACGCCCCAAGGCCCGTGCCTGTCAGCAGCCACTGCGCCCCGATGGTGGCCTTGCCCCAGAGGTTCCAGTGTTTGAACAAGGTGACGGGCTGGCTGGCTGCGAATTGCAGATAGAGTTCCAGATGATCCTGCAGGTTCGCGCCCACGCCGGGACGATCCGCAACCACCGGGATCCCGTGTTCGGCCAGATGCGCGCCGGGGCCCACGCCCGACAGCATGAGCAATTTGGGTGAATTGATGCTGGAAGCCGCCAGAATGACCTCGGTCCCGGCGGCGATCACTTCGACCCCGCCGGCGCGCGACACTTCGACCCCCGTTGCGCGACCTTCCGTGATCACCACGCGCCGGGCCAAGCCGCGCACCAGCCGCACCTTGCCCGTTTTCAGCGCGGGGCGCAGATAGGCATTTGCCGCCGACCAGCGCCGACCCTTCCAGATTGTCGCCTCCATCGGGCCGAAGCCTTCCTGCTGCGCGCCGTTGTAATCATCCGTCACCGGATAGCCCGCTTGTCCGCCCGCCTGGATGAAGGCATCGAACAACGGGTTCGACCGCGGCCCGCGCGTGATGTGCAGGGGGCCGTCGGTGCCCCGCCATTCATTCGGCTGCCCCCCGTGCCAGTGTTCCATGCGCCGGAAGTAGGGCAGAACATCCGCATAGGCCCAGCCCTGCGCGCCCATGTCGGCCCAGGTGTCGAAGTCGCGCGCATGGCCGCGCACATAGACCATGCCGTTGATCGACGACGACCCGCCGATCACCTTGCCGCGCGGCGTGGCCAGCACGCGGCCCCCCAGATGTGGCTCAGGTTCGGTCTTCAGGCCCCAGTCGTAAATGCCCATGTTCATCGGATAGGACAAAGCCCCCGGCATCTGGATGAACGGCCCTGCATCACTGCCGCCATGTTCGATCACTGTCACCGTCCTGCCCGCCTCGGCCAGCCGGTAGGCCAGCGCACAGCCCGCCGATCCGGCACCGACAATCACATAATCGGTGGTCATGACGCGCCTGCCAATTCCGCCCGCAGATAGGCCATCGCCATCGCGGCGGCCCCTGCCCGGTCAGGTGCGCCGTCGCGCAAAGCCTCGCGCAGATACAGCCCGTCGATCATTGCGCCCAGCCCATCGGCGACCTGCACGGCGCGGGCCCCGATCAAAGGGCGCAGACAAAAGCGCAGGTTGGACGCAAGTCGGCGTTGATACACGCCGTGCAACCGACGCGCCCCGGGCACCGTCTGCGCCAGTGCCCAGAAATTCAACCAGGCCCCAACCGTTTCCTGACGGAAGTTCCCTGCCGAAAAAGAGGCCTGCACAATGGCTGCCAACCGCGCCTCCGGCCCCTGAACGGCGGCCAGCGCCCCGCGCACTTCGGCACCATAGAGCGTCAGCACATGCCGCATTGCCGCGAGAAACATATCTTCCTTCGATCCAAAATAGTGATGTGCGAGGGCCGATGACATGCCTGCCCGTTTCGCAATCTGGCTGACCGTGACGTCGAGGGATCCCGTCCTGCCGATTTCCACAATCGTGGCTTTGACGAGCGCCGCCTTTCGGATAGGTTCCATTCCTAACTTCGGCATTGGTGCGGCCCCCCCCCAAACAAATCACTTGCCAAACCGGACTAGCGTGAAGTTTATTTACTCGTCAATCAACAATAACAGGGAGCCTCAGATGACCTTGAAATCCACACTGCTTGCAACTGTAACGGCCATGGCTTTTGTGGGCAGTGCCCATGCCGAAGGCTGCGATAAAATCACCTTCTCTGACGTTGGCTGGACGGACATCACCGCCACCACCGCCGCGACGAGCCTGATCGCCGAAGCCCTGGGATACGAGACGGAAACCAAGGTTCTGGCCGTTCCGGTGACCTATACCGCCCTTGCCGAGGGCGATGTGGACGTGTTCCTTGGCAACTGGATGCCCACGATGGAGGCCGATATCGCGCCCTACCGCGAGGCAAAAACGGTGGACACCGTGCGCACCAATCTGGAGGGTGCGAAGTATACGCTGGCCACGAACGAGGCGGGGGCCGCGCTTGGGATCAAGGATTTTGCGGACATCGCCAAGAATGCGGATGCGCTGGAAGGCAAGATCTACGGGATCGAGCCGGGCAATGACGGCAACCGTCTGATCCTTGACATGATCGCGGCGGACAAGTTCGGACTGAAGGACTTCAAGGTGGTCGAATCATCCGAACAGGGCATGCTGGCCGAAGTGGCGAGCACGACATCG
>JANMDH010000542.1:0-2081 GCA_031376195.1 Gemmobacter sp.
GTACAATCACGTCGAACGGTTGGTGGCGCAGCAGGCTATGGTTCGGCTCGCGGAGATGTGGCTGGGCGGCGCGAGGTGGAGGTAGGCGGCGGTTTCCAGACCCGCCCCGCCCGAACACCACCGCAAATCTAGGCCCAACCCTAAGGCCGGTTGGGCGCTGCCAGGGGGCGTGCGAGGCACCGTTACTCCGGGCAAGGGGCTTTGGCTGGATATCCGTCACCGGCCACCCCGCCCCCCCTCGTCACAAAATCTTCTGACCCGTCTTTGCCCAGTCTTTCAGGAACTGCTCCAGCCCCTTGTCGGTCAGCACGTGGCTCGCCAGTGCCTTGATCACGGATGGCGGGGCGGTGATGACGTCGGCGCCGATCAGGGCGCAATCCTTGACGTGGTTGGCGGTGCGGATTGAGGCGGCGAGGATCTGGGTCTTGAAATCGTAATTGTCATAGATCGTGCGGATGTCGCCGATCAGATCAAGGCCGTCGAGGTTGATGTCGTCCAGCCGCCCGATGAAGGGGCTGATGAAGGTGGCCCCGGCCTTGGCGGCGATCAGGGCCTGATTGGCGCTGAAACACAGGGTGACGTTGACCATGAATCCTTCGCCGGACAGCACCTTGCAGGTTTTCAGGCCATCCCAGGTCAGCGGCACCTTGACGGCAATATTGGGGGCAATCGCGGCCAGTTTGCGGCCTTCGGCAATCATGTCGTCGAAGGTGAGCGCCACAACCTCGGCCGAGACGGGACCGGAGACGATGGAACAGATTTCCCGCGTGACCTCGATGATGTCACGCCCGGATTTCAGGATGAGCGAGGGGTTGGTGGTGACGCCGTCAACCATGCCCAGATCGTTCAGTTCGGCAATCGCCTCGACATCGGCGGTATCAACAAAGAATTTCATGGGGTGCATCCTTACTGGTCGGTCGGGTTCACGGCTGGTATTAGCGCAAAGATCATCCGGGCGAAAGTAAAAGGGGCGGGCGTGCACAGCGCACAGGAGACAGATTTTTTCCCGGAGGGCACCTTGGTGGGGGTTCTGACCGCCGAGCCCCTCGGCCGGAGTTTGGATTACCGCGCGCCGGAGGGGGGCTGTTTTCTGGGGGCCTATGTGGAGGTGCCGCTGGGGCCGCGCCGGGTGTTCGGGGTGGTCTGGGGACCCGGCAGGGGAGACTATGACCCGGCGAAAATTCGGGCGGTGGGGCGGGTTCTGGACGTGGCCCCGATGCGGGAGGAGTTGCGGACTTTTCTTGCGCGGGCGGCGGATTACACATTGACGCCTTTGCCCGCGATGCTGCGGCTGGCGACGCGTGCGCCGGGGTTGGGCGACCCGCCGTCGATGCGGCGGATCTATCGGGCGGGGCCGGGCGAGCCGGACCGGATGACGGACGCGCGGGCGCGGGTGATGGATGCGCTGGCGGCGTTTGGCGGGGCGTCGGTGACGTTGTCGGAACTGGCGACGGAGGCGGGGGTGGGGCCTGCGGTGATCAAGGGTCTGGTGAAATCAGGGGCGGTGGTGGAAGGGGACGCGCCGCGCGATCTGCCCTATGCCCGGCTGAACCCGGCAGGGGCGGTGCGATTGCAGGGCGATCAGGTGGCGGCGGGCGATGCGCTGGTGGCGACTGTGGCGTTGGGGGGGTTTGCGGCGACGCTGCTGAAAGGGGTGACGGGATCGGGCAAGACGGAAGTGTATCTGGAGGCGGTGGCGGAATGTATCCGGGCGGGGCGGCAGGCATTGGTGCTGCTGCCCGAGATTGCGCTGACGGGAGAATTTCTGGCGCGGGTGGAGGCGCGGTTCGGGGCACGGCCTGCGGAATGGCATTCGGGCGTGACGATGACGGAACGGCGGCGGGTGTGGCGGATGGTCGGGGAAGGGCAGGCGGATCTGGTGGTGGGGGCGCGATCGGCGCTGTTCCTGCCGTTCCGCGATCTGGGGCTGATCGTGGTGGATGAGGAACATGACACATCCTACAAACAGGAAGACGGGGTTCTCTACAACGCGCGCGATATGGCGGTGCTGCGCGGGGCGGTGACGGGTTGTGCGGTGGTGCTGGCATCGGCGACGCCCAGCCTGGAAAGCTGGGCGAATG
>JANMDH010000545.1:0-6387 GCA_031376195.1 Gemmobacter sp.
TGCGTCTGCTGTGGCAGACGGTGGCGGCTGGCTGACGGGGCGATGTTACCCGATCAATCCCCGCGCCGCGCCCGTCTGTCCCCTGTCCAGAAGCAGGTGATCGAGGATCACACAGGCCATCATCGCTTCGCCCACCGGGACTGCCCGAATGCCAACGCAGGGGTCATGGCGGCCTTTCGTAATCACCTCAATTTCCTCACCGCGCGCATTGATGCTGCGGCGGGGGGACAGGATGCTTGACGTCGGTTTCACGGCAAAGCGCACGACCACGTCCTGACCGCTTGAAATACCGCCGAGGATACCGCCCGCGCGATTTGACAGAAATTGCGGCCCGTCCGGCCCCATCCTGATCTCATCTGCATTGTCAGTGCCTGTAAGCGCCGCCACCGCCATGCCATCACCGATTTCCACCCCCTTGACCGCGTTGATCGACATCATCGCAGCCGCCAGATCGCTATCCAGCTTTCCGTACAACGGCGCGCCAAGGCCTGCGGGAGCCCCGCTCGCCACAACCTCGATCACCGCACCGACCGAATTGTGATCCCGGCGCAGATCGTCCAGATAAGTGGCCCATTCAATGGCGGCTGCTGCGTCGGGGCACCAGAAGGGGTTCTGCGCAATCTGGGCGGCATCGAATTTGTCACGATCAATTCGATGCGCGCCCATTTGCACCATATATCCCGTGATCGTCAGTCCCGGCAGCAGGCTCGCCAGAACCGCGCGGGCAACCCCTCCTGCCGCCACCCGCGAAGCTGTTTCGCGCGCCGACGACCGCCCGCCACCGCGATAATCGCGGACGCCGTATTTCTGGTGGTAGGTGATGTCGGCATGGCCGGGCCGAAACGATTGCGCAATATCGCCATAGTCTTTCGACCTCTGATCGGTGTTGTCGATCATCAATTGAATAGGCGTGCCCGTGGTGCGCCCATCGAAGGTGCCAGACAGGATGCGCACGGCATCCTCCTCACGCCGCTGGGTCGTGTATTTGTTCTGCCCTGGTTTGCGCGCGTCCAGCCACGGCTGGATATCACCTTCCGTCAGCGCCACACCGGGCGGGCAGCCGTCGACGGTTGCGCCAATTGCAGGCCCGTGGCTTTCGCCCCAGGTGGTGACGCGGAACAGGTGGCCGAAGGTATTAAAGCTCATAATCGTCATTCCCATGCTTGGTGCCACGCATAGGCGAAACGGCGGGGGGAAAGAAGAATTTTCGTCACGAAAATTCGTAGGGCCTTGCACCTGTCACATTGCAGCGTATGTTCCGCGTCACCTCGGGGTGCCTTCAGTGGCTGAGATGCAGAAATGCGGACCCGTAGAACCTGAACCGGTTAAGACCGGCGGAGGGAAGGTTGGGCATGGTGCCCCGCATTCTCCGCCCGTCGCTATGGAGCGTGCGATGAAAACACCAATCCTTGCGGCGGGTTTCCTGTGTGTGGCCAATCTGGCTATGGCGGAAACCCCTGTGCTGAACGTGATGACCTATGACAGCTTCGTTTCCGAATGGGGGCCGGGGCCTGCTATTGAAACAGCGTTCGAGGCTACCTGCGCCTGCGATCTGGTGTTTACCGGCGCCGGGGATGGGGCAGCTTTGCTGGCGCGGGTGCAACTGGAAGGGGCAGCGTCGGAGGCTGATGTTGTTCTGGGCCTAGACACCAGTTTGACCGCGCAGGCGACGGCGACCGGCCTGTTCGCGCCGCATGGTCAAACAGTCGAGACGACGCTGCCGGTGCCTTATGCAGATGCGAATTTCCTGCCTTTTGATTGGGGTTGGTTCGCTTTTGTCTATGACAATACGAAATTGACCACGCCGCCGAAATCCTTTGAGGAACTTGCCGCGTCAGACCTGAAAGTGGTAATTCAAGACCCACGTTCTTCGACCCCCGGTCTGGGTTTGTTGTTGTGGGTGAAGGCCGCTTATGGGGATAAGGCCGCGCAGGTCTGGGCGGATCTTGCTGACAATATCGTGACCGTCACGCCGGGTTGGTCCGAAGCTTATGGCATGTTCACTGATGGTCAGGTCGACATGGTTCTGTCCTACACGACCTCGCCTGCCTATCATCTTATTGCGGAAACCGATGCAACGAAATCGGCGGCGGCATTTGCCGAGGGACATTACATGCAGGTCGAGGTTATGGGAAAGCTGGCAGCGACTGATCAAGGCGCACTGGCGGACCAGTTCATGGCGTTCATGCTATCGGATGCCACGCAGGCCGGCTTGATCACGACGAACTGGATGTATCCGGCGAAAACCCCGGCGGCGGGTCTGCCAGCGGGGTTTGAAACCCTGATCACGCCGGAAAAATCCCTGCTGATGTCCGCGGATGAGGCGCAGGCAGCCCGTGGCCCGGCGTTGGACGAATGGCGCGCCGCCCTTTCCCAATAGGCGCGCTGGTCGCGGCCATATTGGTCCTGGCGCTTGTGCTGGGGCCAATCCCGCTTCTGCTGATGCGCGGCAGCGGGGCCTTGGTCTGGGCCGATCTTGCCGCTTTGCGGTTCACGTTGACCCAAGCCGCGCTGTCTGCCCTGCTATCCGTGCTGCTGGCTATTCCGGTGGCGCGTGCATTGGCAAGACGGCGCTTTTGGGGGCGCGATCTCTTGATCAGGCTGATGGGGGCACCGTTCCTTCTGCCCGTTCTGGTCGTTGTGCTGGGCGTCCTGACCATCTTTGGTCCGCGCGGTTGGCTGGTAGAAATCGGCCTGCCAATGCCGAGCGTGTTCGGTATTCAGGGCGTCGTGCTGGCGCATCTTTTTCTGAACCTGCCACTGGTGGTCCGCATCATCCTGCAAGGCTGGCAGGCCATCCCGGCAGAGCGTCTTCGGCTTGCTGCCGCGCTCGGGTTCGATGCCGCTGCATATTGGCGGCATCTCGAATGGCCGATGCTGCGCGCTGTTCTGCCCGGGGCAGCGTTGGCAATCTTCATGGTCTGCCTGACCAGTTTCGCCATTGCCCTGACCCTTGGTGGTGGCCCCCGGGCGACGACGATCGAGCTTGCGATCTACCAGGCTGTGCGGTTTGAATTCGACCTGCCGCGTGCGGCACTGCTTGCGCTGTTGCAGTTCGGGATTTGTGCACTGGCCGTGTTGGGGGCCGCGTGGTTCACAAGCCCCAGCGGATTTGGCGCGGGAAAGGGTGTCGCTTTAGCGCCGTTTGCCCCGAAAGGCTGGCGACTTACTATCGATGTGGGTGTTCTGATATCCGCGAGCCTGTTCGTGGCTTTGCCCATCCTTGCCGCCATCCTGCGCGGTCTGCCGGGATTGCCCGATCTGCCTCCGCAGGTCTGGCCGGCCTTGTTCAGGTCTTTGATGGTGGCCGTCGTTTCGGCGTTGATTTCTGTCGGCGGTGCTTTGACCTTTGCGCTTACCGTGGCAGCGGGTCGGCGAGGGTTTGAATGGCCTGCCATGATCCCCCTCGCCTCGTCCTCACTCGTCTTGGGAACGGGGCTTTTTCTCATGCTGTTTCCCTTCATCAGCCCCGCACGTGTTGCCCTCGCCGTCACCATTCTGGTCAATGCGGCGCTTGCCCTGCCTTACGCGTACCGCCTGATCCTGCCGGATGCGCGCAGTGTTCAGGCGGATTTCGGTCGTTTGGCGCAGTCACTGGGCATGACCGGATATGCACGCCTGCATCTGGTCACGCTTCCCCGCCTGCGCCGCCCCTTGGGCTTTGCCTTGGGGGTGACAGCCGCCCTGTCGATGGGCGATCTGGGCGCCATTGCGCTGTTTGCAGGGGAACGGGGTGCAACCCTGCCGCTGCTGATCCAGCGCCTGATGGGAGCGTACCGGATGGACGCGGCGGCCGGTGCTGCGCTGATCTTGATGGGGGCCAGTTTCACGTTGTTCTGGATGTTTGATACTGCGGGGCGACGCGATGCTGACACTTGAAAAGCTGGTTATTGAACAACAGGACTTTCGCCTTACGGCGGATTGGTCGGCCAAGCCGGGGGCGCGGGTCGCGATCATCGGGCCGTCGGGTTCGGGAAAATCGACGCTGCTGTTGACGTTAGCGGGGTTTCTGGTTCCTGCATCGGGACGCATTCTGTGGCAGGGGCAGGATATTGGCACCCTTGAGCCCGGCCGACGACCGATCAACATCCTGTTTCAGGACCAGAACCTGTTCCCACACCTGACCTTGGCCCAGAACCTTGGCTTGGGTTTATCGCCCCGCCTGCGGCTTACCGCTGATCAGAACCGCGCTGTTGCTGCCAGCCTCGACCGTGTTGGTCTGGCTGGCATGGCGGATCGCAAACCCGGGCAAGTGTCCGGCGGGCAGGCGAGCCGCACGGCACTGGCACGCGCCTTGTTGCGCGCAAAACCAATCCTGTTGCTGGACGAGCCGTTTTCGGCGCTCGGTCCTGGACTGAAGGATGAAATGCTTGATCTTGTGGCCGAAGTTGCCTCGGAAACCGGGGCTTTGGTCCTGATGGTCACCCATGACCCGCAGGATGCGCGCCGTTTTGCCCCGACCACGGCGTTGGTCGATGATGGGCAGGTGTTGCCGCCGAAGGATACTGCCGCCCTGTTTGCCGCCCCGCCCGAATCACTCCGCCGATATCTCGGGTCTGCCTGACCCGTAAACGAAAGGGCCCCCGTCTTGCGACAGGGACCCCCCGCCGTAACCATTCGCCAATCAGGTCGTTGTCTTGCGACCCTTGATCCCGGCCCAAAGGCGCTTGTTTGACAGATACAGCAGCACGGCCAGCACTGACAAGAAGATCACAGCCGTGAGGCCCGACTGTTTGCGCGCCATCATCTTCGGCTCGGCCGCCCATGTCAGAAAGCTCGTCACGTCCTCCGCCAATTGCGGCGTCGTCCCTGCGGTGCCATCCGCATAGGTTACCAGATCATCCGACAAAGGCGGCGGCATCGCAATCCAGCTGCCAGGGATCGTCGGGTGCCCTTCTTCGTCCTTGCAACCTTCGGGGATCGCCCCTTTTTCGAAGGCGATGTTGTAGTAGCCTTCTTGATCTTCCGGTGCACAGGCCGGCGGGTCACGATACCCGTTCAAGAGGTTGTACGTATATTCCGCTCCGCCGGTCCCCTTGAACAACTGGTTCATCCCCGACCCATATGGCCCATGGAACCCGGCCCGCGCCTTCACCATCAGACTCAGGTCTGGCGCACCTTCAAACTGCGACATTGGAAAATGATCGTTCGGCGAACGCGGCTTATCCTCGCCGGTTGCCGGGTCCGTCACCGGAAGCAGGATGTCGGCGGCGTACGCCCGCACCTGATCTTCGGGAAGGTTTGGCCCACCTTCATCAGATAGCGTCCGGACAGCTACGTATTTCAGCCCGTGGCAGCTGGCACAGACCTCGGTGAACACCTGCAGACCGCGCTGCAACTGAAACTCGTCAAATTTGCCAAGCGGGCCTTCATGCGCGAAGGCGTGGTCTTCGATATGCACGACGGCTTCGGCCAAGGCTATTCCCCCGGTCAAAACCAAAGTCGACACAGCACCGAGAGCGATTTTGCGAAACATCCTATAGTCCTTCTTGATCACTCAGCGGGGTTCATGGCGTTGTAATGCGCCTTGAAATCATCTTCGATGGTGGCAGGTGGCGCCGCCGGTTTTTCGATCACACCCAGCAGTGGCAAGATCACCAGAAAGTAAGCAAACCAATAGGCCGACGCGATCAGGCTGATCGTAGCATACGGTTCTTCTGCAGGCATGGCCCCGACCCACGTCAGAACGACAAAATCAATGCACAGCAGTGCGAACCACCATTTGAACATCGGACGATAGCGCCCTGATCTGACCGAGGATGTGTCCAGCCACGGCACCAGCGCCATCACTGCAATCGCACCGAACATCGCCAGCACGCCGAAGAATTTGGCGTCAATAATGCCGAAAGACACAAACTCCGCAATCTGCACGACCCAGACATCTGCCGTGAAAGCACGCAGGATCGCGTAGAACGGCAAGAAGTACCATTCCGGGACGATGTGTGCGGGCGTAGAAAGAGCGTTCGCCTCGATGTAGTTATCGGGGTGACCAAGATAGTTTGGCATAAACCCGACAACCGCAAAGAAGATCGCCATAATCACGGCGAGGGCGAATAGGTCTTTCATCACGAAGTAAGGCCAGAAGGGTAGGGTATCGCGTTCTGCTTCCTCTTTCGACGTCCGGCGTACTTCCACCCCGGTCGGGTTGTTGTTGCCGGTGGTATGGAAGGCCCAGATATGCACCGCAACCAGACCCGCGATGATGAACGGCAGCAAATAATGCAGGCTGAAGAATCGGTTCAGCGTGGCATTGTCGACTGCCGGCCCGCCCAGCAACCATTCCTGGATCGTCGGCCCGACACCCGGGATCGCCCCGAACAACCCAGTGATCACGGTGGCACCCCAGAACGACATCTGACCCCAGGGCAGAACGTAGCCCATGAAGGC
>JANMDH010000065.1:0-6693 GCA_031376195.1 Gemmobacter sp.
CCATCATGGGGGAAATCCCCGCCCGGCATTGCGACCCGCGCCGTCCAGGCACCCTTGGCTTGCGGAAAGATCGGGGCGAGTTTTGCCAGCGCCGATTCGGCCAGCCGCCGATAGGTGGTGATCTTGCCGCCGAACACGTTCAGCAAAGGCGCACCGTTCTGATCGAGGGACAGCACATAATCGCGCGTTGCCGCCGTCGCCGATTTGGCCCCGTCATTGTAGAGGGGGCGCACACCTGAATAGGTCCAGACCACATCCGCGTTTGTCACCGGCTTTTTGAAATACTGGCTGGCAAAGTTGCAAAGGTATTCCTGTTCTTCCGGCGTGCAGACTGCCTCGCCCGGTTTGCCCTTGTGATCCTGATCCGTCGTCCCGATCAGGGTGAAGTCCTGTTCATAGGGGATTGCAAAGATGATCCGCCCGTCGGTGCCTTGAAAGAAATAACAGCGGTCATGGTCAAACAGGCGTTTTGTGACGATATGACTGCCGCGCACCAGCCTGACACCTTCGGAGGAATTGATCCGCAGGGTGTTCTGGATCACGTCCTGCACCCATGGCCCGCCGGCGTTCACCAAGGCCCGGGCCTTGTAAACGGCGCGGCCCATCGGGCCTTCGACCGTGACCGACCAATGGTCGGCATGGCGATCGGCCGACACCACTTTGGTGCCCACCATGACCTTTGCGCCGCGCGCTTCGGCATCACGGGCATTCAGGACCACCAGGCGGGAATCTTCGACCCAGCAGTCGGAATATTCATAGGCATGCAGGAATTTCGGGTTCAGTACGGCCCCTGCCGGATCCGTCCGCAGATCGAGGGTTCGTGCCGCAGGCAGAATTTTGCGCCCGCCCATGGTGTCATACAGAAACAGCCCCAGCCGGATCAGCCAGGCGGGGCGACGCCCGCGCATCCATGGCATGACCCGCGACAGGATGCGCGACGTCGGCGTATCGCTGTCGAACCGCATGTCCGGATGATAGGGCAGCACGAACCGCATGGGCCAACTGATATGCGGCATCGCAACCAGCAGGGTTTCGCGTTCCTCCAACGCCTCACGCACCAAACGGAACTCAAAATACTCCAGATAGCGCAGGCCGCCGTGGAACAGTTTGGTGGATGCGGATGAAGTGGCCTGTGCCAGATCGCCCTGTTCCGCCAGCACGACAGACAGACCGCGACCCGCCGCATCGCGGGCGATGCCACAGCCGTTTATGCCGCCACCGATGATGAACAGATCGGCCATGGCCGACCCGTCTGGGCCTGTCTGCACGCCGAACTCCCCCCGTCAATGCAGCGCCAAGTGACGCAGTTTTCAGCGCCTTGTCAAAAGGAATATTCGTTTTTGCGCGATTTTTATTAAAACGAACTTTTGCGCTGCGGTGCAGCACCTTGGGCGGTGAATAAAAACCCATTTTTGATCACTGCGGTGGCATCGGGCCGTGCACCTGCAGCACAAAACTCTGGATGACCTTTGATCTAAACTGTGCAATCTCAGGTTTCCTGCGGCTGGCTGAATGGAGTTTTCTGTGGCCTTGAGTTTTCGTCAGACAGAAATTCTGGATATCGCCCGTACCGAAGGCAGGGTCGGGGTCGAATCCCTTGCCGAACGGTTCAGCGTGACATTGCAGACCATCCGGCGCGATCTGACCGACCTGTCGGATGCGGGGCTTTTGGACCGGGTTCATGGTGGGGCGGTAATCCGGACGGGGGTCAGCAACATCGGATATGAGGAACGCCGCCGGATGAATGATGCGGCCAAGGCGGCGATCGGACGGTTGTGCGCGCAGGCAATCCCGGACAACAGTTCGATGATCCTGAACCTGGGGACAACGACCGAGGCAGTGGCGCGGGAACTGCTGAACCACCGCAATATCACCGTGGTGACGAACAACATGAACGTGGCGAACATTCTGGTGGCGAACGAGTCGTGCGAGATCATGGTGGCAGGGGGCGGTTTGCGGCGGTCGGACGGGGGGCTGGTGGGGGATCTGACGACGGAATTCATCGGGCAGTTCAAAGTGGATTTCGCGGTGATCGGGACGTCGGCATTGGACCCGGACGGTGATCTTCTGGACTACGATCTGGCCGAGGTGCGGGTGTCAAAAGCGATCATCCGGCAATCGCGGCAGGCGTTTCTGGTGGCGGATGCGTCGAAACTGGCAAGATCGGCGCCCGCAAGGCTGGCATCATTGGGCGATCTGGATGCGATTTTCACGGACCGGGCCTTGCCGGAGGGTCTGGCGCAGAAATGTGCGGAGTGGGGGACAGCGGTGCATGTGGCGGGTTGATCTGTATCTCAAATGAGATACGTTCTGGTCACCGGAGGTGCGAAATGCCAAGTCAAACGACAATGCTCCACGTTCGTGTGGATGATGAACTCAAGACGAAGGCTGCCGTCGCATTGGAAAATGTCGGGTTGACGCTTTCAGATGCGGTGCGAATCCTGCTGACCCGCGTTGCCGCCGAAGGCGGGATGCCCGCCGGATTGACTATTGATCCTGATGCCTATGATGTGTGGTTCCGGGCCAAGGTGCAGAAGGCACTGGATGACCCGCGTCCCGCAGTGTCGCATGAGATTGTGATGCAGGATGTTCAATCGCTGATTGATGCAAAGCGCCGTGTCCATCGTTGAATGGCGGCAGGATGGCATTGCCGATCTTCTGGCGATTGTTGACTACATCTCGGATCATGATCCCAATGCCGCCCAAGCCTTGAAAAATCAGATCGAAACGAAAGTTTCCCGCCTGCCAGATCATCCCCAGCTCTACCGCAAAGGGCGGGTTCGGGGCACAAGAGAGATGGTCATCCGACCGAATTATATAGTGGTTTACAGTGAAATTGCCGGGATGATCACGATACTGCGTGTCTTGCACGCGGCCAAGCGATGGCCGTGAAGACGACTATCCCCGCATCCTGCCCAACCGCACATCCTCGTCCACCGCCGCCTGATCCCGCGCCGTTGCCAGCCCATACCCGCCGCCGCCCGGCGTGCGCACCCGGACCCTGTCGCCAGGGGCCAGCACCACGTCCTGCGCCTTGGACAGGTGCGGGGGGACCCATGTCACGCCATCGCGGATCACTTCGACCCGGTTCACCGCGCCATCGCCGCCGCCAAGCGCGCCCTGGGGGCCGATGCGGCCATGGTCCATCACGAAACTCGCCCGCGCGGCACCCCGCAGCAGTTCGATTTCGTAATCCAGCCCGAACCCGCCGCGGTGCCGCCCGGCACCGGCTGACCCTTCGTGCAGGGCATAGTGGCGGTAAAGGACGGGAAAGTTCTGTTCCATGATTTCCACCGGGGGGGCCTTGGAAATGCCGCTGGTGGAACAGCCGTTCGAGAGGCCATCGTGATCCGCGTTGCCGCCGTAGCCGCCCCCTGAAATCTGGTACATCACATAATCGCGGCCCGTTTCGGGGTCATGGCCGCCCAAGCCAAAGTTGCCGCTGGTTCCGGCGGGCGCGGCGGTGACGCGATCCGGCAAGGCCTGCACCATCGCCGCAAAGACCGCTTCGGCGATGCGCTGGGACACTTCGGCGGCGCAGCCTGATACGGGGCGGGGGTAATGGGCATCAAGGAAAGTGCCCTCGATACCCGTGACGGTCAGCGGCTCAAACGCCCCGGCGGAAATCGGAACATCGGGAAAGATGTGCCGCATGGCAAGGTAGACCGACGACAGCGTGGTCGCCCGCACCGAATTCATCGGGCCGGCGCAGGGCAGGCTGGACCCGGTGAAATCGAAGGTCAGCCCATCGCCCGCCTTGGTCACCGCGAGGGTGATCACCAGCGGCGCGAAGACCACGCCATCGCTGTCCACAATCGCGGTGGACCGATATACCCCCTCCGCAATCAGCCCGATATTGGCCCGCATCTGCCGCGCCGCCAGCCTGCGCATTTCGGCAATCGCCTGCGTCACCACCGCGTCGCCATAGCGGTCCAGCAGTGCGGCCAGCCGTTCCGCCCCCACCAGCAGGGCCGCCGACTGCGCCTTTACGTCACCGATCCGCTGTTCCGACACGCGGATGTTGGAGCAGATGATCTGGTAAATCTCGGCGTCCATGACGCCCTTCTTGAACAGCTTTACCGGCGGCAGGCGCAGGCCTTCTTGTTCCGCGCTGGTCGCACTCGCCGAAAACCCGCCCGGCACGGCACCCCCGGTATCGGGCCAGTGCCCGGTGTTCGAGAGCCAGCAGAAAATCGCGCCGTCGCGGTAGAAGGGCATCGCAAAGCGCACGTCCATCAGATGCGTGCCGCCAAGGTAGGGGTCGTTGACGATGTAGATGTCGCCCCGATCAGGGGGGAGCGTGACCCCCGCCGCGATGCGCTCAACAATGTGCCGGGTCGAAAACTGCATGGTGCCGACAAAGACGGGCAGGCCCTGCGCGCCTTGGGCGATCAGACTGCCGTCGGTGGCGGAATAGATGCCGTCGGAACGATCATTCGCCTCGGCAATCACCGGGGAAAAGGCGGCGCGGGAAAAGGTCAGGTCCATCTCATCACAAACCTGCTGCAGACCGGCCTGAATGACGGCGAGGGTGACGGGATCAAGCATGCGCCACCCCGATGATCAGATTGCCGATGGGGTCCGTGGTCATATGGTCACCAGGGGGGAGAAAGGTGGTCGTGTCCATCTGCTCCACAATCGCCGGGCCGTGCAGGGTCAGGTCCAGCGGCAGGTGGTCACGCCAGTAGATCGGGGTATCGACCCATTCGCCGAACCACAGTTTGCGGGTTCCAGTCTGGGCTTCCGTCAGGCTGCGACGGCCTGCGGGGTCAATCAGGCGGGTGAGGTCGATAGGGGGGCGCTGGCCGATGACAGAACAGTTCAGGTTCACGAGGTTGGCGCGGATGTTCGGCAGATCGACGCGGAAGCGGGCGTGATAGGCAGCCTCGAACCGCTGTTGCAGGTCATCGCGCGAGGGCGCGCCGTGCGGCAGGGGGACGCGCAACAGATGGGTCTGGCCGACGAATTGCATATCGACGGAATAATCGGCACGGATGCCAGTCAGGGTCAGACGTTCCGCCCCGATCAGTTTGCGCCCCGCAGCCTCTTGTGCGGCCATCATCGCGTGAACCGCCCCCATATCCGCCGCGTCCAGAGGCTGGTTCACCGTGCGCACGAAATCATGCCGCAGGTCGGCGACGACGCAGCCCAAAGCGTTCGTAATACCGGGCCGGGCGGGCACCAAAACGTGCGGGATCATCAGTTCGCGGGCAAGGGCAGCGGCATGCAAAGGCCCCGCCCCGCCAAAGGCGAATAGCGCGAAATCGCGGGGGTCGGCACCGAGGGAGACGGACACCATCCGGATCGCGCCTGCCATGTGGGTGTTGGCGATGCGGATCACAGCCTCGGCCGCAGCCTCCACCGACAGGCCAAGCGGCCCTGCAATCTGTGCCTCGACCGCCCTTCGGGCATCGTCGGCGGCCTGCCCGAAGCGATCCGCAGGCAACCGCCCCAGAATCAGGTTCGCGTCCGAAATCGTGACCCGCGTCCCGCCGCGCCCATAGCAGATCGGCCCGGGGATCGACCCGGCACTTTCCGGCCCCACGCGCAGCATGCCCGCCGCATCGACATGGGCGATGGACCCGCCGCCCGCCCCGACGGTGCGCACATCGACCATCGGCACATGGATCGGCATGGCATATTCCAGCTCCACCTCGTTCGATACCGGGGCCTTGCCGCCCCGGATCATCGCGACGTCGGTGGACGTGCCGCCCATATCATAGGTGATCAGGTTGGGTTGCCCCGCCGCCGCGCCCGTGTAAACCGCCGCCATCACGCCCGAGGCTGGGCCGGACATCACGGTTTTCACGGCCTCCTTTGCGACGGCGGCTGCTGACACCATCCCGCCATTGCCGTTCATCACCAAAAGGTCGCGGGTATAGCCTTTGGCCCGCAGGCCATCGGCAAGCCGCGCGATGTAGCGTTCCAGAATGGGTTGCACGGACGCATTCACCGCCGCCGTGACGCCGCGTTCATATTCGCGGCTTTCGGACAGCAGGGCGTGGCCCATCGTGATGTAGGGGGTGGGCCAAAGGGTGGCGGCCAGTTCCGCCGCGCGGCGTTCATGCGCCGGGTTGGCGTAAGCGTGCAGGAAATGGATGACCAGACTTTCGCAGCCCGCCTCGATCAGTTTTTCCAGCGCCGTGCGCAGCGCGCCTTCGTGCAGCGGGGTCAACACCCGGCCCCGCGCATCCATTCGTTCCGGCACCTCCAGCCGCAAATCGCGGGGGATGATCGGGGTGAAACGGCCCGTCATCCCGTAAGCCTGTGGCCGGGTTCGCCGCCCGAGTTCGAGCACATCGCGAAAGCCCTGCGTGGTGATCAGCCCGGTCCGCGCCAGTTTGCGTTCCAGCACGGCATTCGTCGTGGTCGTCGTGCCATGCACGATCAGGTCGATCCCCGCCAGATCGGCCCCGGCGGTGGCGAAGGCGTTCAGGACACCGGGCGACTGGCCGCCCAAAGTGGGGTCGAGCGTTGTCGGCACCTTGGCCAGATCAATCGCGCCCGTGGCCGGGTTGAAGATCACAAGGTCAGTAAAGGTTCCGCCCACATCGACGCCTGCCACCAAGCCCGCCATCACACCCCCACGTATCTTTGAAACTGCGGGGCGGTGGCGGTCAGGCCCTGCGCCGACACCGCGTCGGCCACCACGCCGTTTTCGACGAAGGCCACCTGATCCGCCATCATCAGCAC
>JANMDH010000072.1:0-2996 GCA_031376195.1 Gemmobacter sp.
CGCCCGCAGCTTTCATCCGTTCAGGATTGGATCAGCCCCGCCTGAACCTGCATCTTCTGTCTGAAAATATCCCCGCCGGAGGCCGCGATCATCATCCGCGCTCCCCTGATCAGTGATCCACCCGATCAGTGATCCAGCCGACCCTGACGCCCGCCCCGCCGCCGCACCATACGCGGCGCGCGCGCAGGCAGATCGGCGGTCACTTTGGCGCGTGCGGCAGGCGTCATCTGCGACCAGACCGCAATTTCGTCGATGGTCCGGTAACAACCCACGCACAGCCGTTCTTCCGGATGGATCACGCACAGCTTGACGCAGGGGCTTTCCACCTCGTCACGCGACCATGGGCTGTCGTCCCGCACAGGATCATCCTTCACCGCTTGTCACCTCGCACACCCTTGCCCGTCCGCGCCGGTGCGATGTGCAACATATATCCCGCCACCGTCTCATCAATCACCCCAATGCGACCCTTTCGCGACGTATTCGTCCTGTCGCGTGGGCGTTCTGCAACAGGCCCCGCTTTGAACATCGTCCGCAGGATGCAAACCACAATCCCCGCAGAACATCTTTCCCCTCCCTTGCACAACTGTCCTGCCTGAAATCGGTACGGGCACATGCATGCTGCTCCCCACCCCGGCCCGGCACAGGCCGCAGATCAGGCCCTTCCTGCCGCGTCGCCCCCGCCTTGCCGCGCGATGTATCCCATCCGGTCCAGCGCGCCCTGCAGGATATAGCCCGCCGCCACATGATCGATCACCTCGCTGCGTCGTTTGCGCGATGTATCCGCCTCCAGCAGCGCCCGTTCCGCCGCCACCGTTGACAGGCGTTCATCCCAAAAAGCCAACGGCAAAGGCGTCAGCCCCGCAAGGTTCCGGGCAAAGGCGCGCGTGCCCTGCGCGCGCGGTCCCTCCGACCCGTCCATATTGCGCGGCAGGCCCAGGATCAGCCCCACGATCCGCCGATCCGTGCAAATCCGGATCAAGGCCCCGGCATCCACTGTAAATTTCACCCGCCGGATCGTGCTCAACGGTGTCGCCACCTGACGGCGCAGATCGCTCACCGCCACCCCAATCGTCTTGTCGCCCAGATCCAACCCCGCCACCGCGCCCGATTGGGGCAGGGTGGCCACAAAGGCTGCGATGTCGTCAAACGCCGTCATTCGGTAATCCCGGCCTCGATAGCGGCTGTTTTCAACAGCGTCAGATCGGGGGGCGATGTTGCAAACACCACCTGCGCCTCGGTCCAGATCGCACGCGCCCTGTCGGTCTGGCCCAACACCCCCAGCGACGTGATCAGCCGCGCCCATTCCGCGCCGCTCCCCCCTTGCGTCGCCAGCCGCTCCGCCAGTTGCTCCACCATCCCGCCGATCATCACCTTGCGGTCCGCCTCCGACATGCCCGCCGCCGCCTCCACTGCGGATTGGTCCGGTCCCGTCGGGGCAGGGGGCGTGTACGCCACCCCCGCTAGTTCCGCCAACCCCCCGATCCCTGCCTGCAACGGCGGCATCCACGGGTCACCCGGTGCGGATGTGTCCAGCAGCCTGCGCCACAACTCGAACGCCAGATCGGGTCGCCCCGTCTGCGCCAGCAGCAATCCCGAATAATAGCGTGCCATCCCGTTTTCCGGGTCTGCCGTCAACACCGCCGTCAGCGCCGCCTCCGCCTCGGGCGACACATAACCTTCCGCCGCCCGGATCAGCAGGTCCGCCAGCATCACCTGATCCGCTGCCGTCGCCGTTGGCCCTTCCAGGCGCACCACATGTCCCTGCGCCACCGCCGCCGCCTTGTAATTCCCGATCTGTGCCTCGTATTTTGCCAGAAACGCCTGCCCCTGCAGATCGTCCGGCCTTGCCGCCACCGCCGTGCGCAACTTGCCCATCAGCGCCGCCAATTCCGGGTCCAGCGGCGCTTCTGCCCGCGGCCCACCCGCCGTTTCGGCCGCCGCCTCTGCCTCCGCCTGATCCGGGCGGTTGCGCCGTGCGGCGTCCGCCACCGCGATCCGCTCCGCCATCCCCATGTCCGGATAACCCGGTGCCCCCAGCCGATCATACAGCACGAACGCCCCCGCCAGCACGACCGCGATCAGCCCCACCAGCACTGCCTGACCCGGCCCCCGCACGCCCGCAACCTGCGCCCCCGCCTTATCCGCCGCCAGCAGCCGCCGCGATACTTCCAGCTCCATCCGCGCCGCCTCATCCCCCTCGATCAGGCCCCGTGCCCGGTCCCGCCCGATCTCTGCCAGCTGGTCGCGGTAAACCTGCACATCCGCTGCCCCGTCCGCTGTTCCCACAGCCCGGCGCTGACCCGCCCAGATCAGCCACCCCACGCCCAGCGTGATCGCCCCCGCAATTGCCCAGAACAGCACGTCATTCATCCCTTGTTTCCGCCCCTGACATAGCCATTGCCCGCCCCCGACAAAACCCCCTGTCGTCCACCGCGCACAATGCGACAGATTTCCCGTCCCATGTCGCAATTTTCCCGGAACTGCCGCTTGCATCGGCGGCGATTTCCGCATCTCCCTTCATACCAGCCCCACATTACCAAAGGCCCTGCCCATGAAACGCTATTCCGTCTTTGCCATCGCCCGCGAAGCCATGCGCAATCACCTCGGCTGGGATCGCGCCTGGGCCTCGCCCGCCCCCAGCCCTGCCTACGATGTCGTCATCGTCGGCGCAGGCGGCCACGGCCTTGCCACCGCCTACTACCTTGGCAAGAATTTCGGCATCACCAATGTCGCGATCATCGAAAAGGGCTGGCTCGGCGGCGGCAACACGGGCCGCAACACCACCATCATCCGCTCCAATTACCTGCAGGACCCCTCTGCCGCGATCTACGAAAAATCCCGCAGCCTGTATGAAACCCTCTCCCAGGACCTCAACTACAACATTATGTTCTCCCCCCGCGGCCTCCTGATGCTCGCCCAGACCCATCATGAGGTGCGGGGCTATCTGCGCACCGTCCACGCCAATATGCTGCAGGGGGTGGAAACCAGCTACATCC
>JANMDH010000073.1:0-3019 GCA_031376195.1 Gemmobacter sp.
GGCGCTGGCCATCAACGAGGTCAGCCTGTTCCGCATGGGCCCGCAAGCGGCCAAACTGCGCATCAGCGTCGATGGCCGCGTGCGCATGCCAGAACTCGTCTGCGACGGCGCGCTGCTGGCCACGCCTGCCGGATCGACTGCCTATAATTATTCCGCGCACGGCCCGATCCTGCCGATCGGGTCGGATGTGCTGGCCCTGACCGCCGTGGCCGCCTTTCGCCCCCGCCGCTGGCGCGGGGCGCTGTTGCCGGACACTGCCGTGGTCCGTTTTGATGTGCTCGACCCCGCCAAACGCCCCGTGATGGCCGACGCGGACGGGCGGCGCAGCATCCGCGATGTCGTGGCCGTCGAAGTGCGGTCCCAACCCGGCGTCAGCCACCGCATTCTGTTCGATCCGGGCCATGGGTTGGAGGAACGGTTGCTGAACGAACAATTCGTCTGAGGCCCGGTTTCCCCCTTTTTCGTTAACCTCGCCTTAACCAAGTCAGGCCAGACTGCAGCGATGCGTTATGCCATTATCTTCCTGTTCCTTGCTGCCTGCGGGGCCCAGCCGAACCCTGAATTCTTTGGGGCAACCCGCGCCGACATCACGCGCGACGGGCGGCAGTTCACCGTCTTTTACACCGAAAACCGGGTGGAGGTGATCCGCCTCGGTTATGCCCGACGTGGCGAACATCAGGCCATTCGCGCCACGATGATCGACATGATCCCAGGGGTGACGGGATGCCGTCTTGTGCCCTCCACCCTCACCGGGGACAGCGGTGAAATGCGCGGGTCGATTTCCTGTTGAGGCCATGCTACGCTGCAGCGCAGCAAAGGGATTCGCATGGGATATGTCATCACGATCGCGCAGCAAAAGGGCGGGTCCGGCAAGACCACCCTTGCCGTCAACCTTGCCGTCTGGTTCGCGTCGCAGAACAAGACCGTCGCTCTGCTGGATACGGACCCCCAGGGGTCGCTGGGCCGCTGGTTCCTGACCCGCCGCGACCGCATCGGCGATCCCGGCATGGACCTTTCCACCGCCTCGGCCTGGGGCGTCAGTTATGAATGCGAAAAACTGCGCAAGACGCATGACATCGTGATCATCGACACCCCCCCCAAAGCCGACGCCGACCTGCGCCCCGCCCTGCGTGAGGCGGATCTGGTGCTGATCCCCGTTGCCGCCAGCCACCTTGACCTGTGGGCCACCGACGGCGTGCTTGACCTTGTCGCCCGCGAAAGCAGGCAGGCCCTTGTCGTGCTGAATCGTGCAAAGGCCGGCACGCGGCTGGCCGCGGAAATGGCCGTTTCGATTGCGAAAATTGCCACGCTGGCTGAGGCTCGTTTGGGTCAGCGCGTTGTTTTCGCGGAAACCTTAGGCCATGGTCAGGCAGCAACCGAAGCGGGAAAATCCGCAGCCAAGGCCGAAGTTGCCGCCTTGGGGGCCGAGGTTATGGCAGCACTTCAAGCCTGATCCGGGCCTTTGACGATCAACACCCACAGCGCATACAGACCCACCGCCGCAAACGCGGCGGCCCAGCCAGCCGCGTCGAACATGAACATCTCGATCCCCGCCCAGATCAGCGGGCCAAGTGCTGTCACCCAGCGCCGCCACACCGGGGCAAAAAACGGATCGTTGGGGTCAAGAAAGCGTTTCATCGTTGCCCTGCAACCCTTGCCAATGATTTGACCGCGCGTGTTGGAACCAACTGACGCAGATCAGCGTTATCCCTTTAGTGCCGGAAACCTGCAGCGCCGTTCCGGCCTTTCCACTCCTACAGAAGACCGCGGAATTGAAAAGGGTGAATGGCGCAACTGCACGACGGGACACGCGGGCCGCAAGGCCGGATACATTCGGATCGGGAACGATCCTCAACCAACAAGGAGACGAATTATGGGTATCGAAAGTTTGCTGATCATGCTGCTGATCGGGGCGGTCGCGGGCTGGCTGGCCGGGCAGATCGTGACAGGCTATGGTTTTGGATTGCTGGGCAATATCGTGGTCGGCATCGTGGGTGCGTTCATTGCCGGTCTGCTGCTGCCGCGTCTGGGGCTGGGGATTGACGGCATCCTGGGCTCCATCATCTTTGCGACGATCGGGGCGGTTATCCTTTTGTTCCTGATCCGCGTTGTAAAACGGGCATAACGGCCTTTGCCGGGGCGATCTTCAGGGGGCATGGCCCCCTGAAGCACTTTTCCGGAGCGGTGAAACAATGACAAAAACCGTGGCAACCATGATGGCCGAGGCGAACGCAGCGGTCGAACGCGTTGATATGACACGCGCCCGGGCGCTGCTGGCCCACGGGGCCGTCGTGATCGACGTGCGCGATGCGCCGGAACTGGCCGCGAACGGCAAGGTGCCGGGATCGATCCACATACCGCTCGGCATGCTGGAGTTTCGCGCGGACCCGGCCACGCCTTATCACGAGGCGACGCTGCAAAAAGACCAACCCGTTCTGATCTACTGCGCAAGCGGCGGCCGGGCCGCATTGGCGGGCAAGCTGCTGCAGGATATGGGATACAGTCAGGTGTATAACCTGGGCGGATTGAAGGACTGGATCGAGGGCGGCGGCGAGGTGGAGCGGTGACTTCCCCTTGGACAGACGCAATCGCCTGCGCTAACCTTATGTCATGCCGACAATATTCCGATATGATGGCTTCAAGTTCTTTTTCTACTCGAACGAGGGTGATCCTCGGGAACCTGTGCATGTGCATGTGATGAAGGCGGGTGCGGAGGCGAAGTTCTGGCTGCACACGGAAGTGACCATGGCACGTAGCGCCGGGTTTGATGCACAGACCCTGCGGCGGCTGGAGCGGATTGTGACGGAAAAACGGGCATTGATAGAAGGAGTGTGGGATGAATACTTCGGCTGAAACGGTGCGTTTTGACGAAGACGCGATGTGGGTCGGTTTGTCCGATGGCCGCGTGATCGGCGTGCCGTTGACATGGTTTCCCCGGCTATTACGGGCAGATAAAGCCGCCCGGGAGGCGTTTGAGTTAAGCGCGTTCGGCATTCACTGGGAAGGACTTGACGAGGAT
>JANMDH010000075.1:0-10694 GCA_031376195.1 Gemmobacter sp.
CCGGCCTCGGGAAAAGGAAATCACCCGCCCCCGATCAACACCCCTGCGGCAAAGACCAAAGCACCTCCGACCACCACCTGCAAGGCTGCCCGCAGAAACGGGGTTTCCATATAACGGTTCTGGATCCACGCAATCGCCCACAACTCGATGAACACCACCACCATCGCGATGCCCGTCGCCGTCCAGAAATTCGGGATCAGATAGGGCAGGGCGTGGCCCATGCCGCCCACCGTGGTCATCACGCCGCTGGCGATGCCGCGCTTTAACGGGCTGCCCCGGCCCGACAGCACCCCATCATCATGCGCGGCTTCGGTAAAGCCCATCGAAATGCCCGCCCCCACCGCCGCCGCAGTGCCCACCAGAAACGTTGTCCAGGTATTCTGCGTCGCAAAGGCCGTTGCAAAGATCGGGGCCAGCGTGCTGACCGACCCGTCCATCAACCCCGCGAGGCCCGGCTGCACCCAGGTCAGGATAAACTGCCTGCGATCCGCCTTATCTTCGCCTTCGCGCACATCTGCGGGCAGATGCTGATCCACCAGCGCATCTGCACGCCGTTCGTGCCCGGCTTCCGCCGCCGCCAGATCGCCCAGCAATTTGCGTGTCGCTGCATCCGGGGCTGCCGCTGCCGCCCGTTCGTAAAAGGCGCGTGCGTCCGCCTCCATCCCGTGAACCTCAGACCTGATCCGATCGAGGCTCAGGTTCTGGGTCAGCCAGACGGGCCTGCGCGCATAACTGCCCGCCACATGTTCCCGCCGGATCAGGGGGATCACCTCGCCAAACCGCGCGCGATGCAGATCGATCAGGCGCTTGCGGTGCCCGTCCTCCTCCACCGCCATGCCGTCGAAAACCGCCGCCGAGGCCGCATATTCGCCGCGCAGGTGTTCGGCATAGGTGCGATAGATGCGGGCATCGTCCTCTTCGTTGGAAATCGCCAGCGCCAGAACCTCCTGTTCCGACAGATCGGCAAAACGGCGGCGGTTGGAAAGACCGGGGATCATTGGCAGAATCCTTATTAGAACGATTCCAATATGCAACGGTGACAGGCAGGTGCAAGGTCTTATCCTTGCCGTATTGACGCTGCATCGGATAGCCTTGCCGAAAGAGGGTTCAGATGACCGCCGTTGCACAAGAAATCCGCCGGGGCCGCAAATACGATCAGGTGCTTGATGGGGCCCGCCGCGTTTTTCTGCGGGACGGGTATGAAGGCGCGTCAGTGGATGACATCGCGCGTGAGGCCGGGGTGTCAAAAGCCACGCTTTACGCCTATTTCCCCGACAAACGGCTGCTGTTTCTGGAAGTGGCACGGTCCGAATGCCGCCGTCAGGCGGATGAGGCAGTGGCACAGATCGACGACAGCCAACCGCCGGCGCAGGTTCTGACCTTTGCGGCAGGCCGGATCATGGACTACGTCCTGTCGGATTTCGGCATTCAAATGTACCGCATCGCAGTAACGGAAAGCGTGCGGTTCCCTGAAATCGGGCAGGCCTTTTATGACAGCGGCCCGATGATCCTGCGCGCGTCGCTGGGCAACTATCTGCGCGGCGCGGTGGAACGTGGGGAACTGGCGATCCCGGATATTGATCTGGCTGCGGATCAGTTCGGCGAATTGTGCAAGGCTGACCTTCTGAACCGCCTGCTGCTGGGCGTGGACAAGAAAATCGTGGCCACGGATATGGACCGCGTTGTGAAGGGCGCGGTTGCAATGTTCCTCGCGCGCTATGGGGTGGCTCTGGGGTAGCCAGGAAAGTAAGCCCCGCCCTTACGCCTTGTCCCTTACCGCCAGATTGTTGTTCTGCCCTGCCTGCACCTCGAACCGGCCTGTTTTGGCGATCAGGTCCGATAGTTTGGAACTGCCATAAGTGCGCGGGTCGAAATCGGGTTTCGCTTTGGTGATGAACTGTCCCAGCAGGCCCAGAGGATACCATTCCTGATCCGGGTCTATCTTCTTCATCGCGTCAAAAATCAACGGAATGGCCGCACTTGGCGGTTCCTTTTTCGTGGTTTGTGGTTCCGTCTTGCCCCCCGCCACAGGTCGTTCCGCAACTTCGGTCGGGGCCACGATGTTTTCGATCAGCACGAACCGGTTGCACACGTTGCGCAGGGATTCCGGCGTTTTCGCCTCGCCGATCCCGATCACCTCCAGCCCGTCTTCCCGGATGCGGCTGGCCAATCGGGTGAAATCACTGTCCGACGACACCAGCACGAACCCGTCGAATTTACCCCGGTGCAGGATATCCATCGCGTCGATCACAAGGCCGATGTCGGACGCATTCTTGCCCTTGGTGTTCGCTGATTGCTGGTGCATCACCATGCCCAGATCGCGTGCCTGTTCCTTCCACGCGGTCAGGGCCTGGCTTGACCAGTCACCATAGACCCGCTTCAGCGCAGGTTCACCGAAGGACGTGATTTCCTTCAGGATCGCCGCCGCATGCCGGGCGGGCACGTTGTCGGCATCGATAAGGACCGCCAGCAGCTTGATGTCGGCCATGGCGGCCCCCTTTTCGATCTTACTTCAGTTCGTCTGACGAATGGATCACCTTGCCCAGCAGTCCGTATTCCAGCGCCTGATCCGTGTTCAGCCAGAAATCCCGCGCCGTATCCTTGGCAATACGTTCCGCCGTCTGGCCCGTGGCCGCAGCAAACAGATCATGGAACCTGTCCCGCATGATGCGGATCTGTTCGGCCTGAATCACCAGATCGGACACCTTGCCATAAATTCCGCCGCTGGGTTGATGCAGCAGAAACCGGGTGTTCGGCAGGCAATAGCGATTTGCCTTGTCCGCCCCGACAAAGATCAACGCCCCCGCCGAGGCGACCCAGCCGGAGCCGATGGTGCGCACCTTTGGTTTGATGAACTTGATCATGTCATGCACCATGTCGCCGCTTTCGACATGCCCGCCGGGGGACGAAATGAACATGTTGATCGGATCATCGCTTTCCTGCGACAGGGCGAGCAGTTGCGTCACCACGCGCGCGGCCAGCTTGTCGTTGATCTCGCCTGTGATCACCACGGTGCGGGTCTTGAAGAACATCTGCTCGACCGGGGACGAATTCTTATCGTCCTTGTCGTCCTTCACGTCTTTTTCGGGTTCACCTTCGTCCAGCATGTGATGGATCATGGCGGGTTCCTTTCGGGAATGAGAATGCGCTGAACGTGAAGCTATGCCCTTTCCAGGGCAGGTTGAAGGGGGGGCGACACTGCGTGCGCCATCCGGGGCATTTAATAGACGACGACGCTCCGGATGCTTTCCCCCCGATGCATCAGATCGAACCCTTTGTTGATGTCGTCCAGCGTCAGGATATGGGTGATCATCGGGTCGATCTCGATCTTGCCGTCCATGTACCAGTCGACGATCTTGGGCACATCCGTCCGGCCCCGTGCGCCACCGAATGCCGTGCCTTTCCAGACGCGGCCGGTGACAAGCTGGAAAGGCCGGGTTTCGATCACGGCACCCGCCGGGGCCACACCGATGATGATCGACTGCCCCCAGCCCCGGTGCGTGCATTCCAGCGCGTCGCGCATGACCTTGACGTTGCCGGTGCAGTCAAACGAATAATCCGCGCCGCCGATCTGATCGAACGGGGTTTTCGTCATGTTCACGATGTGCTGCACGATGCCGCCCTCGACGTCTTTCGGGTTCACGAAATGCGTCATGCCAAACCGTTCGCCCCAGGCCTTGCGATCATTGTTCAGATCAACCCCGATGATCATATCGGCACCCGCCAGCCGCAGGCCCTGCAATACATTCAGCCCGATGCCGCCAAGGCCAAAGACCACTGCCTTCGCCCCGACCTCCACCTTCGCCGTGTTCAGAACGGCACCGACGCCTGTCGTGACGCCGCAGCCGATGTAACAGATCTTGTCAAAGGGTGCGTCCTCCCGAACCTTGGCAAGCGCTATTTCCGGCACAACCGTGTGGTTCGCAAAGGTGGAACATCCCATGTAATGATGGATCGGCGTGCCATCCAGCATCGTGAAACGCGTGGTGCCATCCGGCATCATGCCTTGCCCCTGCGTGGCCCGGATCGCGGTGCACAGATTGGTCTTCTGGCTAAGGCAACTGGGGCACTGGCGGCATTCCGGAGTATAAAGCGGGATGACATGATCGCCGGGTTTCAGGCTGGTCACACCGGGGCCGCAGGCGATGACGATGCCCGCCCCTTCATGCCCCAGAATCGCGGGAAACAGGCCTTCCGGATCAGCCCCTGACAGGGTGAATTCATCTGTATGGCAGATGCCCGTCGCTTTGATTTCGACCAGAACCTCACCGAATTTCGGGTCGGCCAGGTTCACCTCCATCACTTGCAATGGTTTTCCGGCGGCGATGGCTACGGCGGCGCGCGTGCGCATGATGGACCTCTTGCTTGTTATTTGGGCCAACGCTGTGCGAAACTACGCCCGAATGCAACGCAGGAAATGGTCCTATGGACAGCCTGCCCTGGCCCTTACCCGCACTACCCCCGACCCCACTGCCCCTGAAAGGAACGAACATGTCCCGGCCCCTTGTCGCCTGCGCCACAATCGTGATGTTAACCGCCTGCACCCAGGAACCGAGGATGGCCCCACCGCCCGTGACGCCCCCTGTGGAAAATGCCTGCGGTGCTGCTGATCTGCAAAATCTGGTCGGGCGGGACGCGTCGGTGCTGGAAACGATGCGCTTTGGTCAGCCGATACGCATCATCACGCCCGGTATGGCCGTGACCATGGATTTTTCGCCCGAACGTCTGAACATTCTGGTGAATGACGCGGAAAAGATCGAATCCGTCACCTGCGGGTAAGGCGATGCCCCCGGTGCCAAACCGGGGGGTGCCTCTTACTTCTTGACGCGGTATGCCTTGTGACACGCGCCGCATGCCCCACCGACACCGCCCATGCCCGCCCCGATGGTTTCCACCGATGCCGTATCAATCGCAGCAGCGGCGGTGGCAAGCGCGTTGCCCTTCGCCACAAAATCATCCCAGTTGGTCCAGATCTCGGGCTTTGCTTCGCTATCCGGATCGGTGGCTTGCGGTTCGAATTTGACCGGAATCTCTGCGGCAGCGGCGGCAAGCGCCGCTTTGGCGGTATCTGCTGCCGCCTGATCAAACGCCGATTTTCCGCCAGCCATATCGCCCAGGATCTTCGTATTCATCCCGATCGTCTTCATCAGGGCCTGCCGGGCCATGACGTCCGGATCTGTGGCTTCGGCAAAGGCGACGTTGGCGATACTCAGGGCACTGACAACGACCGCATTCATCAAAAACTTCATCAATAGATTCCTTTCGGGTGGCGTTCAGAACGTCTTGTTTGACTATACCGCCACTTTTTATTTCGGCTACTGACCTTGGCCTGTCAGCGCCGTTATCACGGGATTGTCAGAAGATACGGCGGCCAGCAATAGTAAACTGGACCACCATGGAAGCACTATAATTGTTTAATAACAATACTTTGTGAAAAATTTGGACGTTGTGCCGATCCGGCAAGGGCCGCGCCACACCCCATAAGCGAACCCATACGTTCTGAATTTCCGAAACAGTCTGTGCAAAAATGCAGGTTCGGGTGGCACTGGCAGTTTTTGGGATGATTTGCCCCCACAATCGGCATGGTTGTGAGCCGATGAAACATAAAAAACCCGCCTTCTGTCAACGAAACAAGGCAAAGGCGATGACGCAACGCACACCGCGTCGGAAGGCCGCACGACGACTCACATCTGCGCGATGAAAAGCGATCAAACCGTGATTTCACATTCGGCTCCCCATCACCCATTTTGGTTTCACGGGCCGCAAGACAGCAGCCCAATCACCTAAACCAAAAGGAAAATATCATGAAGAACCTCATCCTTGCAGCATTGATTGCCGGCGCCTCCGTCTCGTCCGTCGCCGCCATGACCACGACGGGTCAACTGTCGGAAGTCAACCGGATCGAAGCACAAAGCTACGTTCCGAACGGCGATTTCTCGAACCTGACACCTGCTCAGGTTACCGCGATTGATCTGTTGCTGCTCAGCTCGGACGATCTGCGCGCCGGTGAAAATCCTGCTGGCAAAATCGCCAAAATCCTGGAGCGTTCGTAACCGTCAAAGGGTTTGCGGTCCATATCGCAAACCCTTTAGCGATTTTCGCACCAATGCGACGGCCTGACCTTGGTCATAAACTGCTCAACTCAACCAAATAGGAAAATACCATGAAAAACCTCATCCTTGCCGCCCTGATCGCTGGCACCTCCGTTTCGTCCGCTTTTGCAATGACCGCCGGTCAGCTGTCGGAAGTCGACCGCATCGAAGCACAACGTCTGGTCCCGTCGAGCGACCTCAGCAACCTGACCCCGGCCCAAGTGACCGCAATCGAGTTCCTGCTGACCTCGGACAACCTGCGCGCGGGCAACAACCCGGTTGGCAAACTGAAAGCCATTCTGGCAAGCAACTGATGCGGGATCGGGCAAAGGTTGTAACAGACCAAAGCCCTATATCCCTTCGGCGAAAAAGCGGGCCATCGGCCCGCTTTTTTGGCGTTCAGCGCAGGCGTTCCAGTATTGCCAGACTGGCATAGCCGTCCATCGGCAGGCCCATCGATTGCTGATAGGCGCGCAGCGCAGCGATGGAATTCGGCCCCAGCATCCCGTCCACCACACCTGTATCGAACCCGGCATCCGTCAGGCGCTGTTGCAGTTCGATCCGTTCCGCGGCCGTCAATGCCGTGTCGCCGCGCGGCCATGCACCGTTGATCGGCCCGCCCCCGCGCAGTCTGTCGGACAGGTGGCCAACCGCGATCACATAGGCGTCGGCAGCATTATAGGCGCTGATCACCGCAAAATTCGAAAAGATCAGGAAGGCCGGCCCCTGCGCGCCCGCAGGCAGCAGCACGGCGGCGGGCCCATGCTCCGGCAACGCCCCGCCATCCACCGCGCGCAGGCCAAAGGCCATCCACTCCCCCACCGCCCTTTGCTGTTTCTTGCCCGACAAGGCATAGTCGAACCCGGCGGGCAGGCGCACCTCCAAGCCCCATGGCTGATCCCTTTGCCAACCAGCCGCCACCAGATAGGCGGCGGTGGAGGCCAAGGCGTCGGTTGGATCGTCCCCCCAGATATCGCGCGTGCCGTTGCCGTCGAAATCGACGGCATGCGCCACATACGACGTTGGAATGAACTGCGCATGCCCCATCGCCCCGGCCCAGCTGCCCGTCATCTGTGCGGGTGCGACATCCCCCGCCTGCAGTATCCGCAGGGCTGCGATTAGTTCGCCTTCAAAAAATGCGGCGCGCCGTCCGTCATAGGCCAGCGTTGCCAAGGCTGCGATCACGGGAATATCCCCCCGGTGCGCGCCATATCGGCTTTCCAATCCCCAAATCGCCACCAAAACCGCGCGGTCCACGCTGTAGGCTGCCTCGATCCAGTCCAGCAGGGTGCCGTGGTCCAGCAGCGCGGCCATCCCGTCTGCCACGCTTTCGGCGGACACGGCGGCATCCAGATAGTCCCAGATCGTCTTGGTAAATTCGCTTTGATTGCGGTCTTTTGCGATCACGTCGGGCAGGGGCTGCGTGTCCGCGAACGCCCGGTCCAGGGTGTCCCCCGCAATGCCCGCTGCCCGTGCCCGCCCGCGAAAGGCGCGGGTCCAATCGGCAAAGCGTAGATCCTCGGGGGCGATCGGGCCGTTCATGGTTGCCGGTCCTTGGGTCTGATCCGCAGGTGGTCGTCGGCGCAGGGCGATTGTAACGCCGATCACCAGTGCCCCGATCAGTGCCA
Organism: Gemmobacter sp.; assembly: GCA_031376195.1. Lineage (GTDB taxonomy): Bacteria > Pseudomonadota > Alphaproteobacteria > Rhodobacterales > Rhodobacteraceae > JANPIX01. The sequence goes on from JANMDH010000075.1 coordinate 7,721, forward strand.
ATCGCCGCCGCAAATCAAGGGCCTTTCATCTTCTGTCTGCAAATATCCCTGCCAGAGGCCAGCCTTTCACTCCGTCACTTCCGACGCCGGATCACCTTGCGTTTCGCCTCGCGCGCCGCCGCAGCACCCGGCTTGCGCGGCATGTACCGCCCGCGTCTGGCCGACGCTCCGGCAGGCATGGCGCGGTTTTCAAGTTCAATGATTTCCAGCATCAGGCCGCCCGTCACGGGCACCGCTTCGGCCAATCGGACGGTCACTTTCTGCCCGATGCCGATCACGATACCCGTATCCGCGCCCATCAGGGTTTGGCTGTCTGCGTCGAAGTGAAAGAATTCATGGCCCACTGACCTGATCGGCACCAGACCGTCTGCCCCGGTTTCATCCAGTTTCACAAACAGACCGAACCGTTGAACGCCCGAAATGCGCCCGGTGAATTCAGCCCCCACCCGATCTGCCAGAAAGGCGGCCAGATAACGGTCGTTCGTATCGCGTTCGGCGATCATGGACCGGCGTTCAGTCGCGCTGATCTGCTTGGCGGTTTGATCCAGATCTTCGATATCCTGCGGCGAAAGCCCGTCATCCCCCCAGCGATGCCCCCCAATCAGCGCACGGTGCACGATCAGGTCGGAATAACGCCGGATGGGGGATGTGAAATGCGCGTAGGACCGCAAGGCAAGGCCGAAATGCCCGAAGTTTTCGCGGTGATAATAGGCCTGTGTCATGGACCGCAGCGTCGTGATGTTCATCAGTTCGTCAAAATCCGTGTCCTTCGCCTGCGCCAGAAGCCGGTTGAGGTGCGCGGTTTTCAGCACCTGGCCCTTCGCGAGGATAAATCCCGAGGCTTCGGCCACCTCGCGCAAAGCGTCGAGCTTTTCCGGGCTGGGCTCTTCGTGCACCCGGAACAGCAGCGGGGTTTTCAGGCGGATCAGTTCCTCGGCCGCGGCAACGTTCGCCATGATCATGAACTCTTCGATCAATCGGTGCGCATCCAGCCGATCACGGTACGCGACAGAGGTGACCTTCCCTGTGTCATCCAGAATGATCTTGCGTTCGGGCAGGTCCAGATCCAGCGGCTCGCGCGCCGCCCTTGCGGCTTTGGTCGCCTCATACGCGGCGTAAAGCGGGCGCAGAACGAGGTCAAGCAGGGGTTGCGTGACCGAATCAGGCGCGCCGTCAACGGCGGTCTGAACCTGGGAATAATGCAGGCTGGCCTTGGATCGCATCAGACCGCGGGTAAAGCGGTGCGCGGTCTTGTGACCGCCCGCGTCCACCACCATCCGCACGGCGAGGCAGGCGCGATCTACATGTTCATGCAGCGAACACAGATCACCCGACAGAACATCCGGCAGCATCGGCACCACACGGTCGGGGAAATAGGTGGAATTGCCCCGCTTACGCGCTTCGCGATCCAGTGCTCCGCCGGGGCGCACGTAATGGGCGACATCGGCGATGGCGACCCAGACAATGAAACCCCCGGGATTTTTCGGATCGGGATCGGGGGCTGCATGAACCGCATCATCGCGGTCGCGGGCATCGACCGGGTCAATCGTGACCAGCGGCAGGTCGCGCAGATCTTCGCGGCTGCCCAGCGCGGCGGGCTTTGCCGCCTCAGCCTCGGCCACGGCGGCGTCGGTGAAATGATCGGGGATGCCGTGCTGGTGGATCGCGATCAGACTGACCGCCCGCGCGCCCATCGGGTCACCCAGCCGTTCGACAATCCGCGCAACGGGCAAGCCAAGGCGTTTCGGCCCGGCCTGTTCGGCCTCCACCAGTTCGCCATCCTTGGCACCGAGCGTTGAGTCGCGCGCGACGCGCCATTCCTTTTCGTTGCCCTTGTCAACGGGCACGATCCGCCCGCCGTCGGCGTTTTCGCGGAAAATGCCCAGCATCCGAACGGCGTTCGTGCCGATCTTGCGGATCAGGCGGCCTTCGTGGCTGTGGCCGGGGTCTGTCACTTCGGTCAGCCGCGCCAGAATGCGGTCGCCGGCCCCCATTGCCGGGTCGCTGGCGCGCGTGATGATCAGGATGCGGGGTTCGGCCCCGTCGCCATCCCATTCCATCGGTTTCGCAAACAGATCGCCCTGCGCATCCGGCCCTGTGACCATCAGGATCGACACCGGGGGCAGGCTTGCCGCTTCACGGTAACTGCGCCGCTTTTTCGCAAGTGAACCGTCGTCCTGCATTTCATGCAGGATGCGTTTCAATTCAATCTTGGCCGCCCCGCTTTTGATGCCAAAGGCCTTGGCGATATCGCGCTTGGCGGCGAGGGTCGGGTTTTCCTTGATCCATTCAAGGATCTTCGTTTTATCGGGAAGCTGTTCCATCCCAGCGCCCTAGCATAGGGCGCGCGGGGCGTCATCCGGAAACGCCGCTCATCCACAAGGTGGAAGGGGGCTTTACAGGCGGAACACCATATTGCGGTGCGCGATCCCGGCGTCCTGATAAACCTCGCCAACCGCCTGAAAGCCCAACCGTTCGTAAAAGCCGGTCGCATGGGTTTGCGCGCCGAGTTTGACAAAGGCAATTCCGGGCATCCCCCGAAACTGATCGACCGCCGCCCTTATCAGGGCGGCACCCAGCCCCGTGCCACGCTGATCCTTCAGCACGCAGACGCGCCCGATCTTGCCCGTGTCCCCGTCGGTCAGCAGCCGCGCCGATCCCACGGGCCTGCCCGACACCGTGGCCAGCAGATGCACGGCATCGCCGTCCTTGTCGTCCACCTCATCCGCCTCGGACACGCCCTGTTCGTCGATAAACACGATCCGGCGCAGCCTGCGGCATGCTGCGATGTCGTGGGTGACGGCGATGGTCAGGCTCATGCAAAGTAATCCCGCAGGATGCGGCCATAGATCGCCTTCAACTGATGAATCTGCGCGACCTCCACCCGTTCATCCACCTGATGCATCGTGCGGCCCACAAGTCCGAATTCCACCACCGGGCAGTGATCCTTGACGAACCGCGCGTCCGACGTGCC
>JANMDH010000099.1:0-5849 GCA_031376195.1 Gemmobacter sp.
GGCCCGGTGATTATGTGCTGATGCGCGCACTGACCGATCTGGTTTGCGTCAATTCCGCCTGCCCGGACGATACCTCGCCCGCGAATGGCTGGTATCTGTCGGATATTCACGTCCGCACCTATTCCGGGGCCGAAAAGTTCAGCCGCGCCGTTGCCTATCGCCCCACGCCCGACGAGGAGCCGAAGATGACCAAGGAAACCGCCTTTCATGCGCGCATCGCGGCCAAGACCCGTCAGCAGGTCGAATACAAGGGCTATTGGTTGCCGCAGGTCTATTCGGCAAATGGCGCGATCGAGGAATACTGGGCCTGCCGTCAGGCGGCGGTTGTTCTGGACCTGTCCCCCCTGCGCAAGGTCGAAGTGACAGGCCCGGATGCCGAGGCGCTGATGCAATGGGTGCTGACGCGCGACATGAAAAAGCTGTCCCAAGGTCAGGTCGTCTATTCCGCCATGTGTTATGACCATGGCGGCATGATCGACGACGGCACCGCCTTTCGGCTGGGTCAGGATAACTTTCGCTGGATCGGTGGTGATGATTACGGTGCGGTCTGGATCCGCGAACAGGCCGAAAAGTTGGGCCTGCGCGCCATGGTCCGCAGCAGCACCGACCAGTTGCACAACCTTGCCGTTCAGGGCCCGAACAGCCGCGAGATCATGCGACAGGCAATCTGGACCGCGCCACATCAGCCCACGATCGACGAACTTGGCTGGTTCCGTTTTACCATAGGTCGTCTGGGCGGGCCGGACGGTGCCCCGGTCGTCGTGTCGCGCACCGGTTATACCGGCGAATTGGGGTATGAGGTCTTTTGCCACCCCAAGGACGGCAATGCCGTCTATGACGCGATCTGGACGCAGGGCGAGGATCAGGGGCTGCGCCCGATGGGCCTTGCCGCCCTTGACATGGTCCGCATTGAGGCGGGATTGATCTTTGCCGGCTACGATTTCAACGATCAAACCGACCCTTTCGAGGCCGGCATCGGCTTTACCGTGTCGCTCAAAACCAAGACCGACGACTTTGTGGGGCGCGAGGCACTGATCCGCCGCAAGGAAAATCCCCGCAATCGGTTTGTCGGGCTTGAGATTGACGCCAATGTGGCCGTTGGTCATGGCGACCCGCTGCACATCGGCCGTGCGCAGGTGGGGGTCGTGACATCCTCGACCCGCTCGCCCCTGCTGGGCAAGAACATCGCGCTGGCACGGGTGGACGTGGCCCACGCTGCGCCGGGCACCGCGCTGGACGTGGGCAAGCTTGACGGTCAGCAGAAACGGTTGCCCGCAGTCGTCGTTCCCTTGTCGCATTATGATCCGAAGAAAACCCGACCGCAAAGCTGATGACGCTGCAATCGGGGGCAATCATCCTGACGCGTCAGGGTTAAACACCAAGCCGCGCAACCAATTCCGGCATCCAGGCCCAGCGCGCCGCCGCAACCGGATTTACGATCAGAAAGATATTGCGCTGGAACACCGGCGCATCGGGTATTTCGAACAGGCGGCCCGCCTGACACCCGGGTAAAGCCAGACGCCGTGGCAGATAGGCGGCCCCCCCCCGCTCCATCATGTAATTTAGTGCCCAGATGGCCGAACCGAACGTGACCCTTGCCGTGCCCGCATCCGAAAAGGCGAGCGCGTGTTTGGTCAGAAACTCTGCCCCCAGATCGACGTAGATATAGCCGGGGTCAAACCGCATCGGCCGGTCCGGCTCGGTGGCAAACAGAACCAGTTCGTCGGGCGGCAGACGATAGACTGTTTGGTCGCCCGGGGCAGCCAAGCGGTATGTCAGCGCAACATCCAGAAGGCCCGCGCTCAGCATCCGGTAAAGTTCTGCCTGATCGCCCGGCCAGACCGACAACGCCATCCTTGGGTTTCCACCATTCACGTCATCGAACATCTGTTTGCCAAGGTTCGGCCACAGATCAGGGTCGCAGCCGAAATTGCAGACGGAATCGGTTCCCTGGGGCGGGGCGGTTTCCTGCCTCGCCTGCCGCCAAAGCCCGATCATGATTTCGGCATAGCCAAGCAGTTTGGTGCCAGAAGCCGTCAGGGTGACCCCGGATTTCCGGCGATGAAGCAAGGTGGCCCCCAGCTCCTGTTCCAGTGTGCGCAGCCGGGCCGTCACCGTGGACTGCGTGACATTCAGTTGCTCGGATGCCCGCACGAGGCTGCCTGTTTCAACGATGGATACAAAGGTTTGCAGCCCGATGATGTTCATTCGGCGCCTCTCAATTCGATTTTATCGAATTTAATATGCCAAAAGTTTCACTATGACAATATGTCGCTGTCTGAAAGGATGAGACAACACAACTGGAGAAATTCCATGGAAAGCATCATGACGACGGCATCCACCGCGTTGGCACGCGATTCATTCGTGCGGACCATGCGCCGGGTGGCCAGTTCGGTTGCAGTGGTCACCACGGATGGCTCGGCAGGCTGCCATGGTGCCACCGTCAGCGCCTTTTCGTCGGTTTCAGCGGACCCCCCGATGATCCTTGTATGTTTGCGGTCAGGCAGCCGGATCGCCGAAGCCGTGGCGGTCAACGGCAATCTTTGCATCAATGTCTTGCCGCAGGACCGGCCTGATCTCGCAAACCGCTTTTCAGGCCAGGATGATCATCTGGTGACGGATCGGTTTTCGGGGGTCGAATATTTCGGTGCCCGAGGTGCCGCGCCAGAGATCGATGGGGCGACCATCTTTTCGGGTCTGGTCGAACAGATTGTTCCTGCAGGCAGCCACAGCATCGTCATTTGCCAGGTCCAAACCGTGCGCGACGGGTTTGCCGCACCGTTGGCCTATCTTGACGGCAATTATCACTGCGTCGTGCCGCATGTCATACCGGAGGGCGGTTCAAGACATCCGTCGGGAAAGACCCCGCAATGACGGCCCCGACGCATTACAAAATGCTGATTGACGGCGAATGGGTGGGTGCCAGCGATGGTGCGATGTTCGAAAGCATCAATCCCACCACTGGCAAAGTCTGGGCCATGATCCCCGAGGCGACGGCGGACGATGTTGATCGTGCCGTGCGGGCGGCGGACCGGGCCTTCAACCATGGCGCCTGGCCTGCCATGACAGCCACCCAGCGCGGTCATTGTCTGCGGCGGTTGGCCGATCTCGTGCTTGAAAAAGCCGATGATTTTGGGGCGGTTGAAACGGTCGATACCGGTAAATTGCTGAAGGAAACCCGCTGGCAGGCCAAATACATCGCCGAATTCTTTCACTACTTTGCCGGATGCGCCGACAAGATTCACGGCGAGACGCTGCCGATCGACAAGCCCGACATGTTCGTGTTTACCCGGCGCGAACCGCTTGGCGTGATCGCGGCGGTGGTGCCGTGGAATTCGCAGCTGTTTCTGTCGGCGGTCAAGATCGGCCCGGCGCTTGCCGCCGGAAATACCGTGGTTCTAAAGGTTTCAGAACATGCATCAGCCCCGATGCTGGAGTTTGGCGCGCTGATCGACGCGGCTGGTATTCCGCCGGGCGTTGTCAACATCATCAGCGGCCACGGCGATCCGTGCGGGCGGGTGCTGACCTCGCACAAACTGGTTGCGCGGGTGTCCTTTACCGGCGGGCCGGGGGCAGCACGGCAGATCCTGACCAATTCCACCCATAATTTCGCGCAAGTCTCACTCGAACTGGGGGGCAAATCCCCGATCATCGTGTTTGACGACGCCAATCTGGAAAGTGCTGTCAACAGTGCGATTTCCGGCATCTTCGGCGCAACCGGGCAAAGCTGTGTGGCAGGGTCGCGGCTGTTGTTGCAGGAAACGATTGCTGACGCCTTTCTGGACCGGATGGTCGCCTTGGCTGGCCAGATCAAAATCGGTGATCCGCTGGCGGATGACACCGAGATGGGGCCGATCTGCACGCAAGGGCAACTGGACTGCATCGAGCGTGAGGTGGCCCGCGCCATTTCCGAAGGCGGGCGCGTGCTGTGTGGCGGGGGCCGTGTCGCGGAGCTGGCGGGCCGCTTTTATCACCCGACGATCATCGACTGCCCCAGTGCGGACATGCATATTGTCGATACCGAAATGTTCGGCCCGGTTCTAAGCGTCGTGCGCTTCACGGATGAGGCCGATGCCGTCCGTCTGGCCAATCAAACGGAACACGGGCTTGCCGCAGGTATTTTCACCCGTGACGGTGCGCGCCAGTTGCGCATGGTCCGGTCCGTCAAGGCGGGCATCGTCTGGGTCAACACCTACCGCGCCGTTTCGCCGATCGCCGAGTTTGGCGGCATGAAAACGTCAGGCTATGGCCGCGAAAGCGGGCTTCAGGCGGTTTACGATTACACGCGTCCGAAAACGGTCTGGATCAACACATCTGATGCAACGCTGGGCAGCCAGTTCATTGCGCGCTGAGGAGCCTGAAGAATGAAATTTCAACTCGCCATTAATCTTGAGCGCATGGACGACAGCCTCAGCATGCCAGAGGTGGCGCGTCATACGATTGAAATGGTGCAGATGGCGGATCGGGGCGGGTTCAACATCGTCTGGTCTGCCGAACATCACGCGCTGGAAATGACCATCGCGCCCAATCCGTTCTCGTTGCTGGCGTGGTGGGCCAATCACACTGATCGGATCAGGCTTGGGACGGCCTGTGTGGCCGCCGCTTACTGGCATCCGATCCGCGTTGCGGGCGAGGCGGCCTTCATTGACCTGATTTCCGGCGGGCGGCTGGAGCTGGGCATCGGGTCGGGTGCCTATCAGCGCGAATTTGACCGGATGCATCCGGGGCTGAAACAGTCCGACGCGTGGCGCTACATGCAGGAAATGCTGCCGGTGGTACGGTCGCTTTGGAAGGGCGATTACGCGCATCAGGGCGATCTGTGGTCCTTTCCCACCTCGACCTCCTGTCCGAAACCCCTGCAGGCCGAAGTGCCCGTCTGGGTCGCTGCGCGCGCGCCGATGACGTACGACTACGCGGTCAAGAATGGCTGCAACATCATGTCCTGGCCCCTGACCCGCGACATGACGGAAGCCGAGACATATGTAGGCCGCCTCGACACCGCGATGCAGGAAAACCCCGGGTGCAAGCGCCCGATCATGGCCATGATGCGCCACACGGCCGTCTATGACCACAAGGAAGACTGGACGGTTCCGGTACACGCAGTGCAGCGCGTGCTTTCGCAATTCGAAAACTTGTTCAAGAACCTTGGGGATGTCGTTAATGGATTTCCCAAAAGCATCCCTCTGGATCAACTGGGCAACCGGGCCGAGTACGCGCCGGAAATGCTGACGCGCAATCTGATGTTCGGCACGCCGGATGAGGTGATTGCCAAGCTGAAAACCTATGAGGCGCTGGGGGTGGATGAATTCATCTACTACGCCAGCCTGGGCTTGGGGCATGCCGAACAGAAACGTTCTCTCGAACTGTTCTGCACCGAAGTCATCCCCGCGTTTTCCTGAAAGATACCTCATGCCCGCAGAAATCCGCCGCACCCTGCTGCAAATCCAGACCACCCGCATCGAGGGTGGCAAGTCTGTGCCTGTGCCCACCAAACTGGTCGCGGCGCTTGCGATCATCCGCAACCCGTGGTTCGGGCGCGGCTGGGTGGAAAACTTACGTCCCGAAGTGCGCGATGTCTGCCCCGAGGTTGGCAAACTGCTGACAGAAATGATCTTGGGCGTGACGGGTGACAAGCTGGAGGGCTATGGCAAAGCATCGGTCGTCGGCATGGGCGGCGAGATTGAACATGCCCAGGCGCTGACCCATTCGTTGTGGTTCGGCAACCAGTTCCGTGATGCGGTTCAGGCCAAGACTTATCTGGTTTTCACCAACACGCGGGGTGCCGCCGGGTGTTCCCTGATGATCCCGCTGATGGACAAGGATGATGGGGGGCGCCGTTCGCATTATCA
>JANMDH010000322.1:0-7754 GCA_031376195.1 Gemmobacter sp.
GGGGCGGGGGGGGGGTTTAACACCCCCCCCCCACCCCCCGTGGGATATTTTTGAACAGAAGAAGGGCCAAGGAAGAGTTTTATGAAAGCGGCGATCATCACTTTTCCGGGGTCAAACTGCGACCGTGACCTGGCTGTGGCCTTTGAGGCGGCAGGGGCGCAGGTTTCGCGCGTTTGGCATAAAGATACGAGGTTGCCCGATGGCACCGACATTGTTGGTGTCCCTGGCGGCTTTTCCTTCGGCGATTATCTACGTTGTGGGGCGATTGCCGCGCAATCGCCGATTTCGGGGGCGGTGCGTGCCCATGCGGCGAAGGGGGGCTATGTGCTGGGCATCTGCAACGGGTTTCAGGTGCTGACCGAACTTGGGCTTCTTCCGGGTGCTTTGATGCGTAATGCGGGGCTGAAATTCGTATGCCGGACGGTCGGTTTGACCGTCACCGCGACCGACAGCGCCTTTACGGCCGGATATGCGCAGGGTCAGGTGATCGCGGTGCCTATTGCACACCATGACGGCAATTATACTGCGGATGCGGCCACGCTTGCCCGCCTTCAGGGCGATGGTCGGGTGGCGTTTGCCTATACGGACAATCCGAACGGTTCGATGGGGAACATTGCAGGGGTTCTTTCGGAAAACCGCCGGGTGCTGGGAATGATGCCGCATCCTGAACGGGTGATTGAGGCGCAGATCGGGGGGCAGGACGGCGCAGCCCTGTTTGCCGGCCTTGTCGGCAGTTTGGCGCTGGCCTAGGGGGGTTTCTGCGTTGCGGGGTTGAGGTGGCGGGCCACGGGGCCTAAACTTGACCCATGACGGAAGTTGCCCCACCCACCCTGCCGACCGAAACATCGCAGGAAGCCAACTGGCGGGTCAAACTTGCTGTGGTCTTGCTGGTTGCCGTGGCGATCGGCGTTGTGCTGGTCACGAACAAATGGCTGAGCGACCGGTTCAGCGAAACGACGCGCAGTGCGGCCGAACTGCGCCTTGCGCTGTATTCGGGCAACATGGTGTCGGAACTGCAACGCACATCCGTGGTGCCGTTGTTGCTGGCCAGCGACCCGGAGTTGATCAGCGCGTTGGAAAGCGGCGACTTTTCGGTGACATCATCGCGGTTGATTGCGTTTCAGGGGGAACTGGGAACAGCGTCGATCCTGGTTCTGGATGCGGACGGGCGCACCGTCAGTGCGACGAACCGCAACCTTTTGGGCACCAACCTGCGAAACGCGCCCCCCTTTGTGGAGGCGCAGCGCCTGCCGGAAACGATGTTCAGCGTGATGCCGCGCGACGGCGGAGGCAACGAGTTCACCTATTCGCGTGCGATCCGGTCGGACAACCGGGTGCTGGGCGTGGTGGTCGTGTCGGCCGATCTGCTGAAATACGAGCGGGCCTGGGCCGGATTGCAGGATGCGGTCATGGTGTTGGACACCGAAAACCGGGTGATCCTGTCGACCGAACCCCGCTGGCGCGGTTTGACGGTGGCCGAGGCGATGGCGGTGCAGGCACCCACAACTGCCATCGGGCGGGCGCTGAAAGTGACGGCGGATTGGGCGCAGGATCCGCCCGATGCCTATGTGCGGGGCGAGGCGGTGATGCAGACCGAGGCGCGGGTGCCGTTCCGGGGCTGGCGGATCGTGACGTTTACGGCGTTTGATTCCGTGCGGGAACGGGTGAACGGAATTCTGGCGCTGGAAATCATGGGGTTTGCAATCCTGCTGGCGCTTGCCTTCTATTTTCTGTCGCGCAAGGCGTGGTCGCAAAGCATGTCGTTTCAGCGGGAATCTGCGGAACTGCGCCTGTTGAACGCGCGGTTGCAGCGGGAAATCGCGGAACGCGAACGGGTGCAGAAAGATCTGGCGACGGCAGAACTGACACTGGCGCAATCGTCGAAACTGGCGGCGTTGGGGGAAATGTCGGCGGCGGTAAGCCACGAGTTGAACCAGCCGCTGGCGGCGATGAAAACCTATCTGGCGGGGGCGCGACTGTTGTTGCAGCGCAAGCGCCCGGAGGAAGCGCTGTCGAGTTTTCAGCGCATCGACGATCTGATTGAGCGGATGGGAGCAATCACGCGGCAGCTGAAATCCTATGCGCGCAAGGGTGGTGAGGCGTTTGAACCGGTGGATGTGCGATCAGCGGTGTCATCGGCGCTGTCGATGATGGAACCGCAGTTGAAACTGCGGGTGGTGCGAATCACGCGCAGCCTGCCGCGGCAGCCGGTGATGGTGATGGCCGACCGGTTGCGGCTGGAACAGGTGATCATCAACCTGTTGCGCAATGCGCTGGACGCCACACAGTCGGTGGTGAACCCGCAGATCGACCTTTTGTTGTCGGCGGGCGATCAGGCGGTTCTGGCGGTGCGCGATAACGGGCACGGGATTCGCGAATTGGAAAGTTTGTTCGAACCGTTCTATACTACGAAAAAGCCGGGTGAAGGCGTGGGGCTTGGCCTTGCGATTTCATCCGGGATCGTGACCGATCTTGGCGGTCGTCTGACCGCCCGCAATGCCGAGGGTGGCGGGGCGGTGTTCGAAGTGCACCTGCCGACCTTGGCCAAAGACGTAAAAGCAGCAGAATGAAAGGGACCAGATGGCCCGTGCAATGAAAGTGGCGATTGTCGATGACGAGGCGGACATGCGCCAGTCGATCAGCCAGTGGCTGGCCCTGTCAGGCTTTGACACGGAAACCTATCCGTCTGCGGAAGAGGCTTTGGCAGGACTGGGGCCTGAATTTCCGGGCGTGGTGGTCAGCGATATCAAGATGCCGGGGATGGACGGTATGGCCTTTCTGAAACGGCTGATGAGCCTGGACAGTGGCCTGCCGGTGATCATGATCACGGGACATGGCGACGTGCCAATGGCGGTGGAGGCGATGCGGATCGGGGCGTATGATTTTCTGGAAAAGCCGTTCAACCCGGACCGGATGACGGAACTGGCGAAAAAGGCGACGCAGGCGCGGCGGCTGACGCTGGACAACAGGGCGCTGCGGCGCGAGTTGAGCGATGGCACGGTGCTGATGAAGAAACTGATTGGTACGTCGGGAATTATGGAGCGGCTGCGTGAGGACATTCTGGATCTGGGGCAGGCGGACAGCCATGTTCTGATCGACGGGGAAACGGGCACGGGTAAGACGCTGGTGGCGCATGCGCTGCATGCAGTGGGGCCGCGGGCATCAAAGAAGTTCATGACGATTTCCTGTGCTGCCTGGTCCGAAGATCAGTTGTCGGCAAAACTGTTCGGCCCGGCGGAAGAAGGGTCGATTCCCATGGTGGAAGAGGCGCGGGGCGGGACCCTGTGCCTTGAGGATATCGAGGCGCTGAGCCACCCGTTGCAGGCGCGGCTGCTGACCCTGATCAACGAACAGGATATGCCGCCGGAAACGCGTATCATTGCGATCTGCAATCAGCATGCGCCGGACACGACACTGGAAGGCGTGATGCGCCCCGATCTGTTTTATCGACTTGGGGCCATGACGATCATGCTGCCGCCCTTGCGGTCGCGGGGCGAGGATATTCTGACGCTGTTCACGCGGATGAGCGAGAGTTTCGCCGAAGAATACGGCTGCGACGCGCCGCAGGTGACGGCACAGGAAGCGGCGCAGTTGCTGCAGGCACCCTGGCCGGGGAACGTGCGCCAGTTGGTGAATATCGCGGAACGGGCCGTGTTGCAGAACCGGCGGGGATCGGGGTCGATTGCGAGCCTGCTGATGGCGGACAACGAGGCATCGGGCCCCGCGCTGACCACCGAAGGCAAACCTCTGAAGGATTATGTGGAAGCGTTCGAGCGGATGCTGATCGACAACACGATGCGCAGGCACAAGGGCAGCATCGTATCGGTGATGGACGAGCTGTGCCTGCCACGCCGGACGCTGAACGAGAAGATGGCGAAGTACGGGCTGCAGCGGGCCGATTACGTGTGATTTTGGGCGGGCGGCATTGGTGCCGCCCGGCGCCTGACAGCAGGTCATTGGCGTTGTCGTGCCGTGCCAAGATTGTTGACGTAACGGCATCAATCGCGCTACGATTCGATAGATTTATGTAGATCCGGATTTTCCGGACTTCATGTTTTATGCGTCAGAGATTTAAACTCGGGAGAATTGCATGGCTTTTATTGTAGGCAATCCGTGGGCGGAGCAGCTTTTTGGTACCACGAGCGCAGATGTTATCCTTGGGCTGGGCGGGAACGACTATATCCAAGGTCTGGATGGGAACGACTATCTGGACGGTGGCGAAGGCGACGATCAGATTTATGGCGGCAATGGAAATGATACATTTGCCATTGGTGCCCTGCCGGGCAATGACATCTATTGGGGTGACGACGGGTTTGATACGCTGGATCTGACAGGGTTTACAGCGCAGTACGGGGTGACGCTGGATTTAACGGCGGCCCTAGCCTACCTTTACAGTGCAGGCGGTTCTGTAAACGTTCTGCAATATTTCAACTTTGAAGCGGTTTACGGAACAAAACTGGCAGACAACCTGTACGGGTCTGCGGGGGCGAATACGCTGGGCGGGCGTGATGGCAATGACCGCCTCGAAGGACGTGGCGGCAACGACCAGTTGTTTGGCGGGGCGGGCGACGATCAGTTGAATGCCGACGGCAGGCTGGATGCGGGCAATGACACGCTGGATGGCGGGGCCGGGGCGGATGGCATCTTCGGTGGCCGTGGCATCGACAGGTTGACCTATGGTTTTTCTAACGCGGGCGTCGAAGTGGTTTTGTCAGGTGGGACCGGGCGCTTTGGCGACGCGGAAGGGGACAGGATTTCAGGGATCGAGGTGCTGGAGGGGTCTTACTTCGACGATACCCTGATCGGGTCATCCACATGGGAAACGATTCTGGGGGGTGTCGGCAATGACAGCATACAAGGCGAAGGCGGCAATGACGATCTGGCTGGTGGCGATGGAGATGACTTTCTGGACGGTGGCAAGGACAACGACCGCCTGACCGGGGGGATTGGAAATGATCAGCTTCTTGGGGCTGACGGGTATGATTACCTGTATGGGCAGGGCGGCAGAGATACGATTGATGGCGGGCTGGGCGATGATCAGGTGGATGGTGGCGATGGCAGCGACCGGCTGACAGGGGGTCTTGGGGTCGATACTTTGACCTATCAGTCATCGGGTGCGGCCGTCACCATCGACATCAGTTTCGGCATGGCCAACACCACTGCGGGGGACAGGGATGTTTTCAGTGGATTTGAGATTTTCGTGGGGTCGCAGTTTGCAGATCGTTTTCAGGGCGATGCGGGCAGCAACAGCTTTTTCGGCGGGGCGGGCGATGACGCGCTGGAAGGCGGGCAGGGCGATGATGTGTTGAACGGCGGCGACGGTCAGGACACGCTTGATGCCGGCGACGGTGATGATGTTCAGGATGGCGGGGCTGGTGACGACCTGATGCTGGGCAGTGACGGCGGCGATCAGATGGATGGCGGTACCGGCCTTGATACGGTCACCTACATCGATTCCTATTCGGGGGTGTGGGTATCGTTGGGCGGTGGCCAGGGTTGGAACGGCACTGCCAATGGCGACACGTATGCGTCAGTTGAAAGTGCTGTCGGATCGGTATTTGACGACACACTGCTGGGCAGTCAGGCCGAAAACTGGCTGTCGGGCAAAAAGGGGCATGACAGTTTGGCCGCTGGTGCGGGGGATGATCAGCTGTTCGGCGGGGACGGCGACGATATTCTGGAAGGCGGGCGCGATCAGGACACGCTTGTCGGTGGCGAGGGGTCAGACAAATTGTACGGCGACAGCGGCAAGGACATGCTTGTGTCGCAGGGCGAAGGCGATCTGCTGACAGGTGGCACCGACAGTGACGTGTTTCAGTTTCTGGCGCGCACCACCGGGTCTGCGCAGAATCGCACGGATTGGGCAACGATCACTGATTTCGACAATGTGACAAGCAGCGATGTTATCGACCTGTCGGCGTTCCGGCTGACGTGGCTGAACACCGATCCGTTCAAACCGGATCTTGGGCCTGCGGCGCGCCTGTCGGACGATGGGCGCGATGTTTTTGTGGAAATTGATCTGGATGGCGATGCACAGGTTGACGGGGTGATCCGTCTGGAAGGGTTGATGACGGTCGGCAACCTGTCCGCCAGCGATTTCATCCTGTGAAAGGCTGACGGACGTGCATGGCCTAGGCTCAGGCGGACCAGCACACAGTGTTGGCTGATTATCGCGCCCAACTTGCAACCAAGGCGGGCACCCGGAAAATCGCCCATTGTCATCGGCCCGCCTTTGCCGCTAGGGTTCGGCAACGCGGTGGCTTGCCAGCGTGGAGGAATTCTCTGCCCTCAGACATTGCGCGACAGTGTGTGTTGACCGGGGCGGTCGGATCGGTCGAAAGATCGCAAAAATTGCCTGCCAAGTTTATGACAATGCAGGCTTTATCA
The DNA here is from genome assembly GCA_031376195.1 of Gemmobacter sp. Classification (GTDB taxonomy): domain Bacteria; phylum Pseudomonadota; class Alphaproteobacteria; order Rhodobacterales; family Rhodobacteraceae; genus JANPIX01. The sequence goes on from JANMDH010000322.1 coordinate 6,388, forward strand.
GGTGGGTGCCGCAGGGCATCCAGAAGTGAACCGCGATGATGCGCGCGCGACGAATGATGACGGACATGGGCTGCCCTTCGGGCAAGGCTCGTCTGTTTTCGCAGCGTACCCTCGCCCAAACAGATCACCGCACTATTGGCCTTGCCCCGCCCGGACGTTGTTCGGGCTGGGGCAGGTCAAGCGGTCGAATGGAACAAAATGGCCAAGAAAATGCTTATCGATGCCACCCATGCCGAGGAAACTCGGGTGGTCGTGGTCGACGGGAACAAAGTCGAAGAATTTGATTTTGAAACCCTGAACAAACGGCAGCTTGCCGGAAATATCTACCTTGCCAAGGTGACGCGGGTCGAACCTTCGCTGCAGGCTGCTTTCATTGATTATGGTGGAAACCGGCATGGATTTCTGGCGTTTGCCGAAATTCACCCCGATTATTATCAGATTCCCGTGGCCGACCGAAAGGCGCTGCTGGAGGAAGAACGCGCCTTGGCGCGCGCCGAGGACGACGAAGAAAACGGTCGCCCGCGCCGCCAGCAGCGGCCTCGCCGCGATGATCGGCGCGGACCGAGACCGGAGGCCGCACAGGCCGAAGGTGCGCAGTCGGATGATGCGGTTCAAACCGCTGATATCGGCGGGATGGACGTGGTCGATCTGGGGGATGAAACCGGGGCTGATACGCTGATTGAAACATCGGGTTATGATGCAGACAGCGGCGATCACAACCACGACGGTGACGTTGTGGGCGATGCGGACGGTCAGGCCGATGCGCCAAAACCCTTCCGGTCGGTTGATCACGCGTCCGAAATTGACGACGAAATCGAATCGATTGCCGAAGAGGACGTGTCCGAAGAAATCAGCGCGCCACGCCGTCCGCGCGCGCGGCGGTACAAGATTCAGGAAGTGGTCAAAGTCCGCCAGATCATGCTGGTGCAGGTGGTCAAGGAAGAACGCGGCAACAAGGGGGCTGCGCTGACGACATATTTGTCGCTGGCCGGGCGGTATTGCGTGCTTATGCCGAACACTGCGCGGGGCGGGGGCATTTCGCGCAAGATCACGCAGGCAGCGGATCGCAAGAAGCTGAAGGAAATCGCAGGCGAGATCGAGGTGCCGGAAGGCGCTGGCCTGATCATCCGCACGGCAGGGGCAAAACGCACCAAGCCGGAAATTCTGCGGGACTACGAATATCTGATGCGGTTGTGGGAACAGGTACGGGAACTGACGCTGAAATCCATCGCCCCGGCTGCGATTTATGAAGAAGGCGACCTGATCAAACGGTCGATCCGCGATTTGTACAACCGCGAGATTGACGAGGTGCTGGTTGAAGGCGAGGCGGGATACCGGACGGCCAAAGACTTCATGCGGATGATCAT
>JANMDH010000138.1:0-1911 GCA_031376195.1 Gemmobacter sp.
AGGCGTTCATACAAGGCGCGGGCGCGCAGGTTGGTATCGACCACGTCCAGTCGGATCGCAGGATAGCCCCGCGATCTGGCCTCGTCGCAGATGGCGGCCAGCAGGGCGGTGCCGATACCCGTCCCTTGGGCATCGTCAACCACGCAAATCCCGTCGATCAGAAACCGCTGCGTCCCGTCGTCATGAGACAGAAGGCGCAGCACGGTCATGCGCCAAATGGCCCCGACCCTGCCATAAATCGCGCGGAGGTCATCCGGGGTGCCGCCGGCAAAAGCGCCGTTCACCGTCTGAAATCCCACGATGCCCAACAATCGGCCGGTTTCGGACCGGGCGATCATGCAATAATCACTGCGCAGGGCACGCTGCAGAAAGGTGATGGCCCGCGCATCAGGGCCCAGAACCCGGCCCAGTTTTCCCCCGAAGGCCTGCCAATAGATCGCTGCCGCCTCGGCGCGCAGTTCTCGGGGCAATCCAAGGCTGATCTTCACGTTCATCCCAATGCCTTTGACAAGCGGGGGCCGTGGCCTGCCCCGAGAATCCATCCTTCATCCGCCCGGCCCGGCCAATCGGGAACATTGTTGATCAGAGGGAGCAGTCCCGCGCTGTCGTGGCCCAGCTGCCAAAGGGATTGCGCAAGCAGCCGTACCTGCGCCGAATCCTTGATCTCGTTCCCCTTGACTGCGCGTTGCACGACCGGGTCGATCAACGACGGGTAGATTTCGGCGATGACGAGGGAGGCGTCCGTGATCGGGTCAAAGGGCCAGACCGCCGTATCGGGGCGGGAGGCGAGCCGGGCGATGAGGGGCAGCCCCATGATCGCCTGTGATCCGACAGACCCGGTGGTGAACAGCTTCCAGGTGGGTTGCGCGCGGGGCACTTTGGTTTCGATGCGCCTGCGTTCGGCAAACCCGAGCATGGTGTAGTTCACCGTCTTTCGATCAGAAAGATGGGGCAGGTGCAGGGTTGCAGGCCGACCCCAGAAGGGCCCGCCGCCGCCAAACGACGCATTGATGCGGGCGGCAATCTGAAAGCGGTTGTTCGCGTTGTCGGGGCCGTCCGTCACATGGTTTGCCATCCAGTTCCAGACGGCACGCGCGCCGGGCGTTCCGGTAAGCCGTTGGGCGAAACCCTGCGGATAACCAAGGGGGAAGTCGAAGCCGAGAAGAACGCGGCGGCCTTTCGCAGCCTGGCTGTCGAGCAATCCCGTAAGGGCAATTTCAGCCTGGGCGCGGGTGCGATGATAGGTGGGTTGCGTTTCACCAACGCCCATGATGCCGATCCAGATGGCATCCGCCGAGGGGCGCGCGGGCGATGGTTTGGCCGATGCGGACCAGTCGACGATGATCACCGTATCAAACAAGGCGGTCATGGAACCAGCACCGCGCGGGCCCGGATCAGATCGTCGGGGGTGTTCAGGTTCCAGAACGGGTCGGGGTCTGCCGGGTCAAAGGCAATTTGCACGGCACCCACGCCTTCGGCAAAGCGCATCAGTTTCGCATCGCCCCGTGCCAGCGTATCGCGCAGGTCGCGATGCAGCGCCACGGGCCACAGCCCGAACGTGGGGTGGGCGCGACCTGCGCAGGTGGCAATCGCCGCTTTGCCCCCCGCCTGCAACAGGCGGGCGACAAGGTCAGCCGGAAAGAACGGCGTATCGACAGCGACGGTGACGATGGCGTCCGCGTCTATTTCGGCGGCCCAGTCCAGGCCTGCGAGGAGGCCGGACAGCGGCCCCATCGGTTGTGCGTCGGGCAGAACCGGCACGCCAACCAGCCCGAAACCCCGCAGGCGGAACGAGCGCACGAGCCCGTAGCCGAGTACGAGTAGCGTGACGAGCGACAACACGAAGTCGGGAATGTGGAGCAGGTTGCTCGAGGTGTGCACCGCGAGAATGGCCGTGAGTGTCGCAACGAC
>JANMDH010000152.1:0-4746 GCA_031376195.1 Gemmobacter sp.
GTGCAGGTCCTGCAAGATCCGTCCGGCGCGCTGGTGCTGCAGGGGCCGGGCGTGGTGATAGGGGAAAAGCTGGTCGCGCTCGGCTCAACCGCGCTTGGCGGGGTCAGCGCCACGGCGGCGATCGGCACCGTTGCCGTCACCGCCGTCGCCGTGGGCGGTGCGGTCTATGTCTGCTCCGATACGGGGGCCAAGGGCGCCGTGCTGGACGCCGCCCCGCCCTCCCTGATGCCCGCCGATGCACCGGTCAACGGCGTTCCGCTGGAATAAAAACTACGCCGATCATGCCGCCTCTTCGGTTTCGATTTTCGGCAAGGCCCGGCCTTCAAACGCCGCCTCAAACGCTGCCAGACGTTTCTGGATCGACAGAAGTTCGATGATCGTCGACCACGAATTCACCAGATACTGGAACGAAGAGGACACCTGCCCGAACGCTGACAGAATCTGCTGCAGGATGCCAAAGGTGATCTTCCCCGCCGCAATCGTCGGGATCAGGATCAGATAGGCAAAGATGTTGTCCGCCTGCAGATACATTCCCCGGAACACGTTGAAATAGGCATAGTGGAAATACATCCGGAAATAGTTCCGCCGCACCTGCCCGAACAGTTCCCGCATCGTCATCGGTTCCGCCCGCACCGGGTCATCCTCGCCGTAAACCAGTTCCTTGCGATAGGCCGCCTCCACCCGCTGATTCAGGAAGTTCAGACCCGGCAGTTTGATTCCCGCAAGGGCCAGCAGAACCGTCCCGAACAATGACCAGAAGATCGCCGCGAACAGCAGAGGTTCCGCGATCACGCCCACCACCGGCAACTCCACCACATTCGCCGACAACAGCGCCAGAACCGGCAAAAACGCAAACAGCGTCATGACGGCATCGACAACCGATACGCCCAGATCCTCCATGATCGTGGCAAAGCGCATCGTGTCTTCCTGCACCCGCTGCGACGCACCCTCAATGCTGCGCACTTCGGGCCAGCGGCTCATGTAATAATCGTTCATCGCAGTGCGCCAACGAAAGATGTAGTGGCTGACGAAAAACTTGGTCATCACATAGATCGCCACCCACAGGAACGCGATCTGCGCAAAGATCAGGATCAGGGCGTAAAGGTCGCCCGCCGTGACCGTGCTTTCCCCGCCCAGCGCCTGTTGCACATCGTCAAAGAACGGCCTGCGCCAATTGTTGATGGCGACGGATACCTGCACGCTGAAATAGGTGGAAAACAGGATCAGCGCAGTGCCGATGATGGACCACCATTGGTAAGGGTGCGGCGACAGCCAGAACCAGGCGGCGGCAAAAACCGCAAGGAACGCCCCGCAATAAAGGTAGAACCAGATAAACGACGGCGTCACGAAATACGACAGCCCCAACATCGGTTCCGCATCAGGCGCATCCGCCGCAAAGCCAAGGGCCGCCCCCATGCCTTCACCAGACAGATACCAAACTGCGACGGCCAGGCTGACCCAGGCCAGCGCGGTAATCAGGAAAAGCCTTGGCCGGGGAAAAAACGATTTGAACACGGGGGGCTGCTCCATTCACTTATGCACGTCACACTGCCGCCGTGGCAGAACGGCCAAACCCTAGGCGAGGATGTGAGCCGTGTAAAACCGAATGCACAGGGTCGCGGTTTTGTGCAGGTGACAGGGGTGATGCGACATGGCATATTATGCCAATCGGATGAAGGAGTGTGCAGATGGTGACGCGGAATGTCGTCTTGACAGATCACATGGCGCAACTTGTGGATGGTCTGGTAGCAGCGGGGCGTTATCAGAACGCGTCCGAAGCGATCCGCGCCGGGTTGCGCCTGCTGGAACAGGAAGAGGTCGAATGGGAAAAGGTCCGCGCGGGGGTTCTGCGCGGTCTGGAACAGGTGCACCGACGCGAGTTTGCCGAGGGGACGGGTGAGGAAGCAATGCGCCGCGCCTTTGCAGCAGGGCAAGCGCGGTTCAAGGCCCGGTCCACGACGTGAGGCCCAAAACATGGTTCCTGTCCGAACAGGCTGAGGTCAGCTTCGCCAGTATCGGCGAATGGACAGCGGAACATTTCGGTGACCGTCAGTCACAATCCTACCGCGACTTGCTGATCGCCAGATGCGCTGCCCTGGCCAATGGTCTTGCCCACAGCCAGCACTGCCGCGATGTCTTTGCTCAAGACATGCCTGAAGATTTGAAGTTCACCCGGGCAGGGCAGCATTACGTGGTGTTCGTCGAAACGGAACGCGAAATCGCCGTGGTGGATTTCGTGCATCAGCGGATGGATCTGGCGGGCAAGGTAGGGGAGACGTAGGATGCGCATTCATTGCGCACCGCCCCCCGAGCCAACAAAGCGCACCTGCGAATGTTCCATGTTTGCGCGACTGAAACATACGGCCGCACAGATGTGTTGTCCGTCGACCGGGCCGGTTGGCGACATGCCGTGGCAGGATTGGCCAGCCTCCCCTTTGTGCACGGGGGTCACATCGCCGTTATGGCCGCACCCCGATTCGCGCATACCGGTTAACGTCTCACACGGCTGCGCGTGTACATACGGATAAAATACGGAAAAAATACGCTTACAATACGCAATGAATACGCCCAAAATCGCATTAATTCATCAGCTTACCCCACAGAACGCCGCTATCTGCTCATATCACCCCGATCCCCCGCAAAATAATCCCCCGCACTGATTCCTTCGCGGCCCCCCATTGCGAAGCGCTCAGCGGTTTGCCCCCGTTCAGCGTCTCGATCTGATGCCCGAAATCCGCATAGTGCTGCGTCGTCGCCCACAGCATGTACAACAGATGATCCGGGTTCACCGGGGCCATCAGGCCCTTGTCGATCCAGGCCTGAATGACCGCCGCACGGCCCATCGTCCAATCGCGCAGGGTGGTTTCCAGATAGTCCTGGATCACCGGCGCGCCGTGCATCACTTCGGACGCCCAGACCTTGGACCCCGCTGGATGCCGACGCGAAATCTCCATCTTCGCATCGATGTAGGCCCCGATCCCTTCCGCCGGGCCGGGCGCGTTGTCGAACACTTCCGCAGCCGTCAGCCAGATCTGAAAGATGTTTTCCACCACCCGGCGATACAGTGCTTCTTTCGTGGGGAAATAGTAGTGCAGGTTGGCCTTGGGCAGACCTGCAAGGTCGGCGATCAGCTGCATCGTCGCCCCGCCAAACCCTGCTTCTGCAAAGACTTTTTCGGCGGCTGAAAGAATAAGCAACTCATTCTGCACGCGGATGCCGGCGCGGCGCGGGCGGGGGCTTTGGTCTGTCATCGGATCGTCCCCCCGCGAATGTTCTTGACCGGATGGTCAAGTGGGATAGCGTTCAATCCTGACCATAGGGTCAGGTTCAGATTCGGGGCAAGGGGAAGACGGCAATGGCACAACCGGGGCCAAATCTGCGGATCAATTCAGCGCGTCTTTGGGACAGCCTGATGGAAATGGCCCAGATTGGCCCGGGGATCGCAGGGGGCAACAACCGCCAGACCCTGACCGATGCGGATGGCGAAGGCCGCCATCTGTTCGCGCGCTGGTGCGCGGACGCCGGCATGTCGATGGGCGTCGACACGATGGGCAACATGTTCGCCACGCGGGCGGGGACAGACCCCGCGGCACTGCCGGTTTACATGGGAAGTCACCTCGATACTCAGCCGACCGGGGGCAAATATGACGGTGTTCTGGGGGTTCTAGGCGCGTTGGAGGTAGTCCGCTCGATCAACGACATGGGGCTGCACACGAAGCACCCGATTGTGGTGACCAACTGGACGAACGAAGAAGGCGCACGGTTCGCGCCTGCCATGCTGGCGAGCGGCGTTTTCACCGGGATTCACACCGAGGATTATGCCAAATCCCGCAAGGATATCGATGGGTTGGCGTTCGGCGATGAACTGGCGCGGATCGGCTGGGTGGGCGATGAAACCGTCGGCGCGCGCAAGATGCACGCGATGCTGGAACTGCACATTGAACAGGGCCCGATCCTTGAGGCTGAGGGGTGCGAGATAGGCGTCGTCACCCACGGGCAGGGGTTGTGGTGGCTGGAAATCACGCTGACGGGCAAGGACGCGCATACAGGTTCGACCCCGATGAACATGCGGGTGAATGCAGGTCTGGGAATGGCGCGCATCGTGGAGCGGGTTCATCAGATCGCGATGGGACACCAGCCGGGCGCAGTGGGGGCGGTGGGCCAGATGAAGGTGTTCCCGAACTCGCGCAACGTGATCCCAGGGCGGTGCGTCTTCACGGTGGATATCCGCAGCCCCGATCAGGGGAAACTGGACGCGATGCGCGGGGAAGTGGAGCGGGCGGCAGTGGCGGTGGCGACCGAGCTGAGCCTCGGCTGCGCGATTGAGGCTGTCGGGCACTTCGACCCGGTGACGTTTGATCCGGGTCTGGTGGGCGTGGTGCGGGGGGCGGCGGAACGGCTGGGGTATCGGCACATGGATATCGTGAGCGGGGCAGGCCACGATGCCTGCTGGATCAATCGGGTTGCCCCGACGGTGATGGTGATGTGCCCGTGCGTGGGGGGCCTGAGCCACAACGAGGCGGAGGAGATTTCCCCGGAATGGGCAGCGGCGGGAACGGATGTGCTGCTGCACGCGGTGCTGGAAGTGGCGGGGGTGGTGGGGTGAGGATGGCTCGCGCTTTGGAAATGGGCCGTTTCGCCCCGGCGCAGGCCGGGGTCCCGATGGATAGCGCGCCCCTGCAACCTCGGGGCCGCGGCATGCGCCGGGGCGAAAGTTCATCGCCCGTTAACCCTGCTCCGTCAAAC
>JANMDH010000241.1:0-1868 GCA_031376195.1 Gemmobacter sp.
TATTCCTCGCCCAGTTTACACGGTGCTATCTGCGCCAAACGGCCATAGAGTTCGATGATAGCGTTGAAGTCCGTTTCTGCGACGGAGTGTGCCTTCAAAGCAGTCCTCAAGATCGCAACTGGTTGCCCAGCAATTTCGAAACGAAAAACTTCTTCGGGAAGATAATACTTTTTCCGTAACGCCGCTTCGATCTGCATCCCGTCTGGGTCGACGTAGCCGTCTTCCGTCGCTATCGCACCATAGTAAATCTCATGCGTCACCATCCCCTGCGTGAACAGCGCGTTGAACGGCTCGATCGCTTTCGCAGGCAGATGCCCCGTCTTGCTCATTGCCCGCGCAAAGAACCGGGAATACAGCAGGTGAAGAATCGCATGCTCCACCCCCCCGATGTACTGATCCACATTCATCCAGTATTCCGCATCCGCCATCACCGTCGGCGTCGCCGCATGCGGCGCCGTGAACCGCGCGTAGTACCAGGAACTGTCCACGAACGTATCCATCGTGTCCGTCTCGCGCCGCGCAGCACCCCCGCACTGCGGGCAAGTCGTGCGGCCCCAGGTCGGGTGCCGGTCCAGCGGATTGCCCGGCACATCAAAGGTCACATCATCCGGCAGGCGGATCGGCAGGTTCGCCTTGGCTTCCGGCACCACACCGCAATCCGGGCAATGCACCACCGGGATCGGGCACCCCCAATAACGTTGACGCGACACCCCCCAGTCACGCAGGCGGTAATTAGTCACGCCCTTGCCATAACCCTGCAATTCGGCATGGGAAATGGCGGCGGCAATCGCCGCCTCGCCCGTTTGCAAACCGTCGCCCGCAAAACCGCGCACATAGCGCACCCGTTCAGATTTCATCGGAACATACGCCGGCCCGGTGCCTTCGGGTCCGGCATAGCCGCCTTCCACCGTTTCCGGCTCGAACACCGAAACCACGGGCAACCCATACTTCCGCGCAAAATCCAAATCCCGCTGATCATGCGCCGGGCACCCGAAAATCGCCCCCGTCCCATACTCCATCAGAATGAAGTTCGCGATATACACCGGCAGCTCCACGCCTGCGTTCAGCGGATGCACAACCGTGATCCCCGTATCCATCCCCCGCTTCTCCGCCGTCTCCAGCGCCTCGGCACTCGTCCCCACCCGCCGACACTCCGCCACAAAGGCCGCAATCGCCGGGTTTCCCGCCTCCAACGCCTTGGCCAGCGGATGATCCGGGCTGATCGCCGCAAAACTCGCCCCCAGCAAAGTATCCGGCCGCGTCGTATAAACCGGCAGCGTCTCAAACCCCGCAGGCGCGCCCTTCATCACAAACGCAAACTCAAGTCCCTGCGATTTCCCGATCCAGTTCGCCTGCATCAGGCGTACTTTTTCTGGCCAGTTCGTCAGCCCGTCCAGCGCGCTCAGCAACTCCCCTGAATACGCGCTGATCTTGAAGAACCACTGCGTCAGTTCCCGCCGCTCGACAGGCGCGTTCGACCGCCAGCCCCGCCCGTCGATCACCTGTTCATTCGCCAGAACCGTCATATCCACCGGATCCCAGTTCACCACCGCGTTCTTCCGGTACACCAGCCCCGCCGCCAGCATGTCGATGAACATCGCCTGTTGCTGCCCGTAATATTCCGGGTCACACGTTGCGAATTCGCGGCTCCAGTCGATGCTCAGACCCAGCGGCTTCATCTGCGCCCGCATGTCTGCGATGTTGGAATAGGTCCAGTCTTTCGGATGCCCCCCCCGCTCCATCGCCGCGTTTTCCGCAGGCATCCCGAACGCATCCCAGCCCATCGGATGCAGCACGCTATACCCTTGCGCCGCCTTTGTTCGCGCCACCACATCGCCCATCGTATAGTTGCGCACATGCCCCATATG
>JANMDH010000333.1:0-1778 GCA_031376195.1 Gemmobacter sp.
GAAACTGCAACCACGGCGCGCCGTTTGTCCCTGACAATCGGCAAGACGTCGATGACATTCGACGTGGCCAACAAGAAGGTCCTGAAACTGATCGAGGTTTTGCCCGACAGCGACGGACGCGGCAAAATCGCCTGCGAAATCGTGCGGGATTACGATCAGCTGGATGCGCAGTTGAAGTTGCTGGCGCAGTTGCTGACCGGGTTTCTGGCGCTGCCGGGTTCGTTTGACATGGTGTCGCGTTCGACGCCGGTGTCGTACCCGTCGAAGATGGATGGTTTTCCTGAGTCGGAATGGCGGTTTGCCTGTGATCTTTATGGGAACTTGCCCGCGACAGTGTCGGGCCAACCCGCAGAGGCCCCCGAGGAGGCTGAACCGCAGGCGCAATCAGTTGTGGCTGACGCACCGGAGCCGGTGGCGGAAGTGGTGGCCCCGCCGGTCGCGGCCCCGAAACCCGTGATCGCACCAGTGAAAGCGCCCGAACCCGCCCTTGCGATGGCGGCGGCAAGTTCGCTGCCGGTGGATGTGGACACCATTTCATCGATCATCAATGCGCTGGGAACCACAGAGTTGGGTGCCAAGCCGGATGTTGTCGAACCTGCATCACGGAATGATCCGGTCATTGTCGAAAATTTCTATGAATCGGTGGCAAAGCATTGCGACCTGTCGATGCTGATCACGGAACAGGGCGATGTCGTGCAGTTTTCCGATTCGGCGGCGGGCTGGTTCGACATCGGGCCGGATATCGCGCATGACATGAAGGCGTGGGTGATGGAGACGTCGAAGATCATGCCGGGCTGTCAGCTGGTGGTGATGCGGTCGCCGATTCTGCAGAATCAGTCGGTGATTTTCATGACAAACGGTGGTCTGACGGCCTTCGGCGCGTTTTCCAGCCACGTCACGGGGCGCATTTTTTCCATCGCGAATGAATTCGTGGGGCGGCGGCGGTAGGCGGTCAGGGCACGATCACCTCTAACGGATCATAAAGCACGCCCTGCCTGTCCCACGCGGCTTGGGGCAGGCTGTCGGGTTTGAAGCGCAACTGGCCCAGCATGTCGCGCGAGACATAGCGGCGTTGGGTGACGACGCGGTCAGGGTCTTGCCAATCGGACGACACTTGGCCGTGGATGACGGTGCAGTGAAAAAAAAGATCGACCTGATGATAGCCGCTGTCGGGATCATGGAATTCATTGACCATGGCAAGGGGGCCGACGGTCACCGTCAGCCCCGTTTCCTCATGCACTTCGCGGATCAGGTTGTCGGGCAGGGACTGGCCGGGGATAACGCCGCCGCCCGGGGCGCACCAGAGATCGGATAGACCGTCGGGATAGGCGTTGACCAGCAACAGGCAATCCTGATGCAGGATCAGTGCGCGGACGGCAAGGCGGGGGGATCGATGGGTCAGCATGGGCAAAGGCTGATGCGGGGGCGGGGATTTGTCCAGAGGGAGGATTTTGCAATCGGGCGGCGGTGTGACTATGGTCGGGGGATGAAGGCATTTTTTCCGGCCCTGACCCTTGGACTGATGGCAAGCGCCGCACAGGCGGATTGCGTGGTGCTGTTGCACGGGTTGGCGCGGACGGAAGCGTCGCTGATGGGGCTGCAGGCGGGGCTGGAGGCGAACGGGTTTCGTGTGGTGAACCAGGGCTATCCTTCGACTGAGGCGACAATTGCGGAACTGGCGGCGATGTATGTGGCCGAAGGGGTGGCAGCCTGCGGGGCAGGCGAGCCTGTGGACTTCGTGACGCATTCGATGGGGGGGATCCTGCTGCGGCAGTGGC
>JANMDH010000266.1:0-6001 GCA_031376195.1 Gemmobacter sp.
ATGAACTGACCGCAGAGTCGGGGGTGTGAGGGGATGCAGGGTCGGGACAGCTCGGCCCTTTGTGCATTTCGGACTTCCCCAAGCGGTCAGGCCAACGACAAGACCGGCGGAGACAACCGCTTGGCCCGTGAAAACACAAGAAAAGGAACTGAAACCTAATGTCCGCTAAAGCAACTATGGAAGACTTCGAAGCCCTGTTGAAGGAAAGCTTTGAAATTGACACGCCCGAAGAGGGAACCGTTGTCAAAGGCCGCGTGATCGCCATCGAGGCAGGTCAGGCCATCATCGATGTCGGCTACAAGATGGAAGGCCGCATCGACATCAAGGAATTCGCGAACCCGGGTGAAACCGTGGAACTGAAAGTGGGCGACGAGGTCGAGGTGTTCCTTGACCGTGTCGAAAACTCGCGCGGGGAAGCGCAGATCAGCCGTGAAAAGGCCAAGCGCGAAGAAGCGTGGGATCGGTTGGAAAAAGCCTATGCGACGGAAACGCGCGTGGACGGGGCGATCTTTGGACGGGTCAAGGGTGGCTTTACGGTGGATCTTGGCGGCGCTGTGGCGTTCCTGCCGGGCAGCCAGGTTGATGTGCGTCCGGTGCGGGATGCAGGCCCCCTGATGGGGATGAAGCAGCCGTTCCAGATTCTGAAGATGGACCGCCGGCGTGGCAACATCGTGGTATCGCGTCGGGCGATTCTGGAAGAAAGCCGTGCAGAACAGCGCGCGGAAGTGATCGGGAACCTGACCGAAGGCCAGACGGTCGACGGCGTGGTGAAGAACATCACGGAATATGGTGCGTTCGTGGATCTGGGCGGCGTTGACGGCCTGCTGCACGTGACGGACATGGCGTGGCGTCGTGTGAACCATCCGTCGGAGATTCTGGCGATTGGCGAGACGGTCAAGGTTCAGGTGATCAAGATCAACAAGGAAACGCACCGCATTTCCCTGGGGATGAAGCAGCTGCAGTCGGATCCATGGGATGCGGTTGAAAAGATGTACGCGCTGGGCACGGTTCACAAAGGCCGGGTGACGAACATCACGGATTATGGCGCATTCGTGGAACTGGAAGCAGGCGTGGAAGGTCTGGTTCACGTGAGCGAGATGAGCTGGACAAAAAAGAACGTGCATCCGGGGAAGATCGTGTCGACTTCGCAGGAAGTGGACGTGATGGTTCTGGAAATCGACAGCGCAAAGCGGCGGGTGTCGCTGGGGCTGAAGCAGACGCAGCGCAACCCGTGGGAAGTGTTCGCGGAAACGCATCCGGTGGGTGCGGTGATCGAAGGCGAAGTGAAGAACATCACGGAATTCGGTCTGTTCGTGGGTCTGGACAACGATATCGACGGAATGGTTCACCTGTCGGACCTGAGCTGGGATCAGCGCGGGGAAGATGCAATCCAGAACTACCGCAAGGGCGATTCGGTGAAAGCGTCGGTGACGGAAGTCGACGTGGAGAAAGAGCGGATCAGTCTTTCGGTGAAGGCGCTGGGGGAAGACAACTTCACCGACGCGGTTGACGGGGTGAAGCGCGGGTCGATCATCACCGTGGAAATCACGGCGATCGAAGAAGGCGGGATCGAAGTGGATTACAACGGGATGAAGTCGTTCATCCGGCGGAGTGATCTGAGCCGTGACCGTGGCGACCAGCGGCCCGAGCGGTTCCAGGTGGGCGACAAGGTTGACGTGCGGGTGACTGCGGTTGATTCCAAGACGCGCAAACTGGGCCTGTCGATCAAGGCGCGGGAAATCGCGGAAGAGAAAGAGGCGGTTGAACAGTACGGGTCGTCCGATTCGGGCGCATCGCTGGGCGACATCCTTGGGGCTGCGCTGAAGGGCGGCGACAAGGCTTAATTCGTCACTTTGAATGACAAAAGGGCCCCATCGCAAGGTGGGGCCCTTTTGTTTTGTGTGGCGAAAGGGCTTCGGATGGGCGCGGGCTGGCTTTCCTGTTTGTCAGCCTCACTTTTTTGCCTATAGTCGGGGGAATAACAACACCGTGGGTGCGGCTGCCGATAAGCACCTTGGGGGGACACTTCGGATGATCCGTTCGGAACTGATACAAAAGATTGCCGATGAAAATCCGCATCTGACACAACGCCACGTTGAACGCATCGTGAACACGGTGTTTGAGGAAATCATTGATGCGCTGGCCAAGGGGGACCGTGTGGAACTGCGGGGCTTTGGGGCGTTTTCGGTGAAATCGCGGGATGCGCGGACGGGGCGGAACCCCCGGACGGGTGAAGCGGTTGAGGTCGAGGACAAGAAGGTGCCGTTCTTCAAGACGGGCAAATTGTTGCGCGACCGGCTGAACGGCAAGTAACCCGGAACCGCACCGGGCAAAGGTAGCAAGGCCATGATCCGCGCGTTGCGCTATATTTTTCTGTTTGTGCTGGCCTTGGGGCTGATCACGGTTGCCTTGGCGAACCGGTCGATTGTGACGGTGCGGGTGTTGCCGGATGATCTGGGAGCGTTTCTGGGTCTGACGTGGTCGGCGGAGATGCCGTTGTTCCTGATCATCTTCGGGGGGATCGTGGCGGGGCTTTTGATCGGGTTCCTGTGGGAATGGTTGCGGGAACACAAGCACCGGGCAACGGCGAGCCAGAAGTCGCGGGAAGTGTCGCGGCTTGAACGGGAACTGGCGGTGATGCGGGATTCAAGCAGCACGCCGCCAAAGGACGAGGTTCTGGCGCTGCTGGAACGGAAAGCGGGCTGAATGTCAGGGGTAAGGGTGAAGATCTGCGGTCTGCGGACGGCGGCGGATGTGCTTGCCGTGGCAGAGGCGGGGGCGGCCTACGCGGGGTTTGTGTTCTTTGCGAAAAGCCCGCGGAACCTGACGCTGGATGCGGCGCGGGTGGCGGCGTTGGCGGCACCGGTGGGGCTGGCGAAAGTGGCGCTGGTGGTGGATGCGGATGATGCGGTGCTGGACGCGATCGTGGAGGCGGTGCCGCTGGACATGCTGCAACTGCACGGGCACGAGACGGCGGAGCGGGTGGCGGCGGTTCGGGCGCGGTATGGCCTGCCGGTGATGAAAGCGGTGGGCGTGGCGGATGAAGGGGATCTGGCGGCGCTGATGGAATATTCGCTGGCGGCGGACCAGATTCTGGTGGACGCAAAGCCGCCTAGGGGCGCGGATTTGCCGGGGGGCAACGGCCTTGCCTTCGACTGGCGGCTGCTGGTGGGGCGCAAATGGCTGCGGCCCTGGATGCTGGCCGGGGGGCTGACGGCGGGGAACGTGGCGGAGGCGATCCGGCTGACGGGCGCGCGGCAGGTGGATGTGTCATCGGGCGTGGAAAGCGCCCCGGGGGTAAAGGATCATGCGATGATCGGGGATTTTGTGCGGGCGGCGGGGTAGGCCGTTACCAGACGCGGCGCAAGGGCAGGGTGTCAAAGGCGGTGTCGGCGGAGATCAGGCCGAGGTCGAGCGTGATGGCGGTCGCGGCGATTATCCGGTCGAAGGGGTCGCGGTGGGACCAGTCCAGGAGACCTGCCGTTATGGCGATCTGAGAGTTGACGGGAACCAGATCGATATCGATGTCTTCTGCCGCCCTATCAAGACTATCCACGTCGGGAGACATGGCGGCCCATTTTCCAAGACGGACTTTCTGGGCAATCTCGTAAAGAGAAACAGTGCTCATGCAGAGACCGTCGGCAAGTTCCAGCATTTGCCGTGCCGCGACTGTCAATCGCGCAGGTTCGGACGTGATCCATGCAAAGACATGTGTATCAAGCAGGATCGTCGCCACGACCTTCCCACAATCTCAACTCGTCCTCGGGCATCGGTTCCAGAAAATCTGGCACGGTGCCTTTAAGATGCTCCAGGCTGCCGAAACGAAACTTCCTTTTTGTCACGGCAACCAGCCGCACCATGGGTTCGCCGTCCTTGGCAATAATCACTTCCTCGCCATTCCGAGCAGCCTCGATCAGCTTTGAAAGGTTTGTCTTCGCGTCGTGGATATTCATCTGCATGGCATCCTCCCTCGCTTAGCTAAGCTAGCTAACCTGAGCGCAATTTTCAAGGCTGATCCTTTACGCCGCGCTGTCCCGGCGCTAGATCATGGACAAAAGCAAAAGGAACACGCCATGGCCGAAGACGGGATCAACAGCTTTATGACCGGCCCGGACGAACAGGGCCGTTTTGGCCAGTTCGGGGGGCGGTTTGTCAGTGAAACGCTGATGCCGTTGATCCTTGATCTTGAGGCGCGGTATGAATTTGCCAAGACCGACCCGGATTTCTGGGCGGAAATGGACTGGCTGTGGAAGCATTATGTGGGGCGGCCAAGCCCGTTGTATTATGCGGAACGGATGACCCAGCATCTTGGCGGCGCGAAAATCTATATGAAGCGGGACGAGTTGAACCATACCGGCGCGCACAAGATCAACAATGTTCTGGGGCAGATCATTCTGGCGCGGCGGATGGGGAAAAGCCGGATCATCGCGGAGACGGGGGCCGGGCAGCACGGGGTGGCGACGGCGACGGTCTGCGCGAAGTTCGGGTTGAAATGCGTGGTCTACATGGGTGCGCATGATGTGGAACGGCAGGCGCCGAACGTGTTCCGGATGCGGCTTTTGGGGGCGGAAGTGATCCCCGTGACCAGCGGGCGGGGCACGTTGAAGGACGCGATGAACGACGCGCTGCGCGACTGGGTGACGAATGTGCGCGACACGTTCTATTGCATCGGGACGGTGGCGGGGCCGCACCCCTATCCGGCGATGGTGCGGGATTTCCAGAGCATCATCGGGAAAGAAGTGCGCTGGCAACTGGCGGAGCAAGAGGGCGCGGGACGGTTGCCGGATACGGTGATTGCAGCGATTGGCGGGGGGTCGAACGCGATGGGGCTGTTCTATCCGTTCCTTGATGATCCGACGGTGAATATCATCGGGGTGGAAGCAGGCGGCAAGGGCGTGGATGACCGGATGCAGCACTGCGCATCGCTGACAGGGGGGCGTCCGGGCGTCTTGCACGGGAACCGGACGTATCTGTTGCAGGATGGGGATGGGCAGATTCTGGAAGGGTTCAGCATTTCAGCGGGCCTTGAGTATCCGGGGATCGGGCCGGAGCATTCCTGGCTGCACGACACCAAACGGGCGACTTACGTCAGCATCACGGACGCGGAGGCGCTTGAGGCGTTCCAGCTGTCCTGCGCGCTGGAAGGGATCATCCCGGCGCTGGAACCGAGCCATGCCTTGGCGCATGTGATGAAGATCGCACCGGGGCTGCCTGCGGACCATATCATCGTGATGAACATGTGCGGGCGGGGGGACAAGGACATCTTCACGGTGGCCAAGCACCTGGGGTTCGACATGAAGATCTGACAGTTTCAGGCCAGCCGTGACGGCTGGCCCGAGGTCATTGCGTTATTCTGCGGCAATGGGCCAGCCGATGCAGGCATCATGCGCGCGGAAATTGCGCAACCACCATCCCCAGTCTTCGGGCACGAGGGCGAAGGGATCGTTCTGGCGCAGTTCGCGGGCGGCCCAGACGGGCCAATGCGGATTGGACAGGGCAGGTCGGCCCAGAAACACAAGGTCGATCAGTTCCGACCGGATGACGCGGTCCGCCTCGGCAGGCAGGCCAAGATTCCAGCTGACACCGACGGGAAGGCCCACTTCGTTTCGGACCCGGCGACCGCGTTCGACCATGAAGGACATCTGTGCGAACGGGGCGTCTTTCATCTCATCCGTGTTGAACCCGATGCTGAGGTCGGCAAAATCAAGGCCATGTTCCTTCATCTGGCCAATCGCCCAGATCGAATCTTCGAACTGCACGCCATCATCGTTCAGGTCGTCACAGCCAAGCCGCATGGTCAAGGGAAGGCGTTCGGGCCAGACCTCGCGCACGGCATCGAGGGCTTCGAGGTGAAAGCGAAGGCGATTTTCAAGACTTCCGCCGTATTCGTCGGTGCGTTTGTTGGCGAGAGGTGAGAAGAAACTCGCGCCAAGATAGCCGTGGGCAAAGTGCAGTTCCAGCCATTCAAAGCCTGCATCATAGGCGCGGCGGGCGGCATCGG
>JANMDH010000270.1:0-3599 GCA_031376195.1 Gemmobacter sp.
ACGTGCCGAAGGCGGCGTTTCGGCGATGACCTGGATCAGCCTGATCGGGATCACCCTTGCCGTCTTTGCCCTGATCGCCACCCTGTCCGTCCGTGCAGGCTTTCGCGCGGAATTCGTTGATACCATCCTTGGCGCGAATGCCCATGTGACGGTTTACGCGGCACAACAGGTGGATGACGCGGGCCGCGCGGTTGATGGCTTTGCCGACTATGAAGATCTGGCCGCCCGCCTCCGCGCCATTCCCGGCGTCACCCGCGCCGCACCGCTCGTCAAAGGCCAGGTCATGGCCACCGCCAACGGCAGCAATCTCGGGGCCGAGGTGTTCGGCATCCGCACAGGCGATCTGGAAACCATCCGCCGCGTCGGCATTGGTGCCGAACATCAGGGCGAAATCGCCCGCTTCGATCAGGGCATCGCCATCGGGTCCGGCCTTGCGCGCGAACTTGGTCTGGGCATCGGCGACCGCCTTCGCCTGATTTCGCCTGACGGGGCCAAAACCCCCATGGGCAACAGCCCCCGCGTCAATGCATACGAGGTGACCTACATCTTCACCGCCGGCCGCTATGACATCGACCGCACGCGCATCTACATGCCCTTCGACGAAGCACAAAGCTATTTCAACAGCGAAGGCCGCGCTGACGAGATCGAGGTGATGGTGGCCGACCCGGAAAAGGTGGACACATTCACCCCCGCCCTGATGCAGGCGGCAGGTGATTACGGGCTGCTCTGGACATGGCGCGACAGTTCGGGATCGTTTCTGCGCGCGCTCGACATCGAAGATAACGTCATGTTCATCATCCTCTCGATCCTTGTGCTGATCGCCACAATGAACATCGTCTCGGGCCTGATCATGCTGGTGAAAAACAAGGGCCGCGATATCGGCATCCTGCGCACCATGGGCCTGACCGAAGGGTCGGTCCTGCGCGTGTTCTTCATCTGCGGGGCCTTCACCGGCCTGATCGGCACAGCCATGGGCGTCCTCCTCGGCTGCCTCTTTGCACTCTATATCGACCCCATCTTTGCCTTTGTGAACTACGTCGCCGGTGGCGGCGTCTGGGATCCATCTATCCGCGGCATCTACAACCTGCCCGCCAAACTGCAATGGCGCGATGTGCTGTCTGCCGTCTCCCTTTCCCTTGGCCTCTCCTTCGTCATTACTCTGTTTCCCGCCCGTCGCGCCGCCCGCATGAACCCGGTAGAGGCGCTGCGCTATGAATGATCCCATGCTGGAACTCGTCGGCATCACAAAGGTCTATAACGCAGGCAAACCGTCCGAGGTGATCGTTCTGCAGGGGGCCTCCCTGCGCGTCGGCGTGGGCGAGGTGGTCGCCCTTGTCGCCCCCTCCGGTGCCGGCAAATCCACCCTGCTGCATATCGCGGGGCTGCTCGATACCCCCGATGGCGGTCAGGTGCGTTTGGGCGGGCACGACGTTTCCGGCATGAACGACCGCGCCCGCACCAACCTGCGCCGCCAACAGGTCGGGTTCATCTATCAATTCCACCACCTGCTGCCCGAATTCAGCGCCCTTGAAAATGTTGTCCTGCCCCAGCTTGCCAATGGTGCTGCCAAACCCGACGCCCGGGCCCGCGCCATGGATCTTCTGACCCGGGTCGGCATCGGCCCCCGTGCCCACCACCGCCCCGCAGCTCTGTCGGGCGGTGAACAACAACGGGTGGCTTTCTGCCGTGCCTTGGCCAATGCCCCCCGGCTGCTTTTGGCCGATGAACCCACAGGCAACCTTGACCCCGCCACCTCTGATCAGGTCTTTACAGCCCTGATGGATCTTGTGCGCGCGACCGGCCTCTCGGCCCTCATCGCCACACACAACATGGAATTGGCCGCCCGCATGGATCGCATCGTGCGGCTGGATGCGGGCAAAGTCGCCTGAAAGCTGGAAAGACCCACATGATACGCAGCCTCGCAATCGCGCTTTTGATCACGCTCTGCGTCGCGGGCGCAGTTCGGGCCGAAACTGTCGTCATCCGCAACAACGGCGGCGGCGACATCACCCAATTCCGCGAACGCCGCGCCCGGCTTGCCCGCGTCGACGGCGAGGTTCGGATCGAGGCAAAATGCCTTTCCGCCTGCACGATCTTTACCACCCTGCCCAATGCCTGCGTCATGCCCAATGCCAAGATCGGCTTTCACGGCGCATCGCCCAAATCCGGCATTCCCTCCATCGACTACGTGATGGACATGCGCATGGGCGAATATTACCGCGGCGACGTCCGCAAACGCTACGAATCCAAATGGCGCTTTCTCGCTGGCGGGGATGAGTTTCACGTCATTTCCGGCACCCGCCTTGCCGAACTTGATCCGAAAATCCGCCTCTGCGACGGCCCCGAACAGGGCGGCAAACGCCCCCGCAAACGCGACCCGTCAAAAGTGCTCGTCAACCCCTGACCCGTCAGCTTCCGATATCAAAACAGAACATGCCCTCTTTCCAGACCTGCCCCGCCCCCGGCTTGTTCGCGAACTGGATCGCGTACCGCTTGTCTCTCCTCAGCCGCTCGCTTGGGTCGGGTGCCGCAAGGCACACCCGTGACGGCACAACACCGCCTGGCAGGGCCGCCGTCAGCACCACCGTCTCCCCCGGCCCGATCTCGCTCAGCTTGGGCGAAAACGTCGTAGCCTCTCCGCTGGCCCGCAGCTTCAACACCCGCTCCCGGTACACCTTTGCCCAACCCTCGTTCGTGATTGTCACCTTCAGGCGGTCACCTACGATCGCCGCCGACATCAGCCGCAACCGGTACCCCATCCTGTCCGTCACCGTGCCAAAACACCCTTCCGCCTTCCAGTTGTTGTGGAATGCCGTGTAATACCCCAAGCCCAGTGCCGACAGATGAAACTGCCCCCCCTCCGCCAGCACCGCCGTACAGCCCTTGCGGATCTTGTCGCGCTCCGCATCGCAGGTTTCACCCGAAAAATAGGTCCGCCCCGTCAAATTCATCATCGTCGCCCGCTGGGCTGCCCGGATCTCCGGATCGCCCGCGTAACTTCCCACATCCGTCGGTGACGACAGAAAACAATCGTTGTGAAACCCGAACCTGCCCCGTTCCTTGTCCGCTTGCCATCCGATCAGATCGCCCGGATACCGCCATTGCAACGGCACCTCGCGCGGAATCGCCTTCAGCAGCGCATCCCGGATCCGCGCTTTCGGCCCCGGCTCGTCCAGATCGTTCGATGACGTATGCGCCTCCCCCCAGGCCCCGATAAAACCGCCCTGCATCGCCGTGATCAAATCCGCATTCGCCGCAAGGATGGGTTTCAACTGGCTGATATGTTTCAGCACAATATTCAGGGCTGCGTCCTGCGCGTTCTCATATTCCTGGCTCGATTGCGGATAATTGTACGCAAACCGCACGATCACCCGCATGCCCGCCCTGCGCACCTTCGCGAAACTTCCCTCCAGATCCGCCAGAAATCCGCCCGACAACGGTTTCCCCCGAAAGTCGTCCAGTCTGACCACCGCATAAGCCACCGTCAGACCCCGTTGCCGCATATCGCGAAGGTCCTCCTCGCGCACCGTGCGGAAATTGTCGGCGGCAAATTCCCACCACCCCCGATCAGGGTTGGTCACAGGGTCGGTCGCCGGGCT
>JANMDH010000425.1:0-2752 GCA_031376195.1 Gemmobacter sp.
TCCTGCGGCACCAGACCCCAACTTGGCCGGAAACCATAGACGTTGCAGAACGCCGCCGGGTTGCGCAAGGACCCCATCATGTCCGATCCGTCGGCCACAGGCAGCATCCGCGCCGCCAGCGCCGCGGCCGCCCCGCCCGACGATCCCCCCGCACTGCGTGTCAGGTCATAGGGGTTCCGCGTCACCCCGAAGACCGGGTTGAACGAATGCGAGCCCTGGCCCCATTCCGGCACATTCGTCTTGCCGATGAAAATCGCCCCCGCGGCCCGCATCCGTGCCGCCACCAGATCATCCGCCATCGGCACATGATCCGCATACAGCGGCGATCCCCAGGTTGTCCGCAGCCCCTTCGTCGCCACCAGGTCTTTCACCGCCAACGGTATCCCGTGCAGCCAGCCTGCGCGCGGCGCATCATCCGCCGCGCGCGCGCCCGCCATCAGGTCATCCGCATCCCGCAGCGAGACAATCGCATTCACGTCCCCGTTGACCGCCCTGATCCGCGCCACGTGCGCCGCCATCACCTCGGACGGGGATATCTGCCGCGCCGCAATCAGCCGCGACAGATCAGAGGCACTCTGCTCAACTAAATCCAAATCTTCCCCCATCTCTCGTCAACAAATATCCCGCGGGGGGTGTGGGGGGGCGCGAAGCCCCCCCGCTTGCGCGACGCGCGAATGCGCGGCGCAACTTACTTCTGCAGTTCCGTCCAGATCGCCGTGATGTATTCCTGTGCCTTCGGGCTGCACGTCTTCATGAACACACCTTTGTCCACGAATTCCGCTGGAATCACGATTTCCGGCGCGTCCTTCATCTCTGCAGGCATGAACGCGTCTGATCCTGCGATCCCGTTTGCATATTTCGCAAAGGCTGAGATCAGCGCCGCGTTTTCCGGCAGGGCGATGAAGTTCAGGAATTGATAGGCCTCGTCCACGTTCTGCGCGTCTTTCAGCAGCGCCGCCTGATCCATCCACAGAATATAGCCTTCCTTCGGATAGCCGTATTTCACGTCCGGATTGGCCAGACGTGCCCGGAACATCGCACCGTTCCAGTACATCGACGCCATCACGTCATTCGACGACATCTTTTCCGTCATTCCGTAATCCATCGATTGCCATTTCGGCTTGGCCGCCAGCAGCAGGTCGCGCACCTTTTTCAGCACGTCAGTGTCTTCGGTGCAGGGCTCACCCCCCACATACATCGTGGCCAGTGCCAGCACATCGTTCATTTCCGGCGTCACGTTGACCTTGCCCTCCAGTTCCGCCGGCGGATCGAGCCAGATCGCCGACGTGTTGACGTCGCCTGAATACGCGGTCTGGTTAACCGCCACGCCCGTGGTGCCCCATTGCCATGGAATGGTGAACTTGCGGCCCATGTCATAGTCCACATTCATCCAATCCGGCGCAATGTTGGCGTGGTTCGAAATTTTTGACAGGTCCAATTCGGTGATCAGTCCCTTTTCGATCCAGATCGGCACATAATTCGCAGATGGCACCACCAGATCGAACCCGTGTCCGCCCGCCTCGACCTTGGCCAAGGCCGTGTCATTGCTGTCGTAATCCGTCACCGTGACCTTGATGCCGGTTTCCGCCTCGAATTTCGTCAGCAGTTCTGGGTTCGTGTAATCGCCCCAGTTGTACAGGTTCAACACGCCCTCGGCCTGTGCCAGCGTGGCAGAGACGAGCATCATTGCAGTCGCGTTCAGCAGTCGTTTCATCCGTTTCAAACTCCCATGGTTGGTTGGTGGATTTGCGGGTTAATCCCGCTTTCGTGTCAGCAGGAACGACAGGGTCAGCAGGATCAACGTGAATCCCAGCAGCGCCGTCGAGATTGCGTTGATTTCGGGTGTGATCTGGCGGCGCAACTGGCCCAGCATAAAGGTCGCCAGCGTATCCTGCCCACCGGATTTCACAAACTCCGTGATCACCACGGTATCAAGCGACGTGACAAAACACAGCATCGCCCCCGCCAGAATTGCAGGTGCGCACAGTGGCAGGGTGACGTGACGCAGGGTCTGCCAGCGCGTTGCGTAAAGATCGGCTGCCGCCGATTCCATCGACAGGTCCATCCCTTCCAGCCGGGCCCGGATCGGCAGATAGGCAAGCGGCAGCACCCAGATGGCATGTGCCATGATCAGATAGCCAAGCCCCTGATATCCGCTGGCCACCTTGATCGGGGCAAAAAAGATCAGCAGGGATATGGCGGTCACGATTTCGGGCACCACCAGCGTCTGGTTTACCATGCCGCCGATGACCCCGCGCCCGCGAAACGCTTTGCCCCGCGTCGTGGCAAGGGCGGCCAGGGTGGCGGCGACGGTGGCGATCAGGGTGGCCCAGAAGGCAACGACCAGACTGCGAAGGGTGACTTCCTTCACGGCCTCGTTCGCCCAGGCGACGCGGTACCAATGCAGCGAAAACCCGCCCCAGTCGTTCATCGACTTTGCCCCGTTGAAACTGAAGGCCACGATGGTCAGGATCGGCAGATACAGCAAGACAAAGCACAAAAGGGCAATCGGCGTGAAGCCCGGCAGGCTGGTGATCGAAAACCGGTTCATCGGGCATCCTTTTGCGTGCTGGTGCGCAGGAAAAGGATCAGGGCGGCAAAGACGATCACCGCCAGAAAGATCGACAGCGCCGCCCCCAGCGGCCAGTTGCGGCCCTGACCGAACTGCAATTCGATCAGATTGCCCAGCATCATGTTCTTGCCGCCCCCCAGCACCCGCGGAATGACATATGCCCCAAGCGATGGGATGAAA
>JANMDH010000426.1:0-7703 GCA_031376195.1 Gemmobacter sp.
CCGCCAAACGACGCATTGATGCGGGCGGCAATCTGAAAGCGGTTGTTCGCGTTGTCGGGGCCGTCCGTCACATGGTTTGCCATCCAGTTCCAGACGGCACGCGCGCCGGGCGTTCCGGTCAGCCGTTGGGCGAAACCCTGCGGATAACCAAGGGGGAAGTCGAAGCCGAGAAGAACGCGGCGGCCTTTCGCAACCTGGCTGTCAAGCAGTCCGGTAAGGGCAATTTCAGCCTGTGCGCGGGTGCGATGATAGGTGGGTTGCGTTTCACCAACGCCCATGACGCCGATCCAGATGGCATCGGCCGAGGGGCGCGCGGGCGATGGTTTGGCCGATGCGGACCAGTCCACAATGATGACCGTATCAAACAAGGCGGTCACGGAACAAGCGCCGCGCGGGCCCGGATCAGATCATCAGGGGTGTTTAGGTTCCAGAAAGGGTCAGGTTCTGCTGGGTCAAAGGCAACCTGCACGGCTCCTGCATCTTGTGCAAAGCGCATCAGTTTTGCCTGGCCCTGTGCCAGCGTATCGCGCAGGTCGCCGCGCAGCGCCACGGGCCACAGCCCGAAAGTGGGGTGGGCGCGACCACCGCAGGTGGCAATCGCGATACCGCCCCCTGCCTGCAACAGGCGCGCCACCAGGTCATCCGGAAAAAACGGCGTATCGACAGCGACAGTCACGATGGCCTCGGCGTTTATTTCGGCGGCCCAGTCCATGCCCGCGAGGAGGCCGGACAGTGGCCCCATCGGCTGTGCGTCCGGCAGAACCGGCACGCCAGCGAGCCCGAAACGCGCGGGATCGCCATTCGCGCTGATCGCAACGGGGGTCACCTGAGATTGAAGGCGATGAACGGCGCGCGCGATAAGGGTCGTCTGGCCAAGGATCAGTAGAGCCTTATCAGCCCCCGCCATCCGGCTGCCCAAGCCGCCTGCCAGCACCACCCCAACGACCCGCACCGATCACCCCCACTGCCACGGTCAAGCTGGTTATTCCAGCCGGGGATCACCCATCTGAACGATCAGGACGCCATGGTTTTCATCGTCATCATCGTCGGTGATCGTACGCGACGTTGCCCCCGGCAGGCCCGCAAACCCTTTTGAAGCGGCGAGCGGGAACCATGTCGCAGGGACATCGTCAAACCCGGGAACGCTGCGCAGCACTGATGTCAGACTTTGTGTGCAGGTCGATTTGGCGGCTGCCGGTTTCGCGATTGCCAGTTGGATCAACCGGTCCGCCGTCGCCTGCGATACTGGCACTGTCTGTTCGATGACGCGGAAGGTTTCGCGGGCATGATAATCGACGTAGAAGCTGACCATCTTGTCGGTCATCCCGAAAAACACATCGCCGCGTTGGGGAAGGCGGGGATGGGTCCAGGATCCGGCAGGATCATACATCACACGCTGGGATCCGTTGATCAGAAGCCCGGAATGCGCGCCGGCCCCGTTGCTGTTGCGCACGACGGTGAACAGGGTCACCGACGGGGGTTGATCCGATACGAAGGTGGCGGCCGAGATTTCGGCATCCGTCGAATTTTTGACATCCACCCCGCCGCAGGCGGACAGGGCCAGGGCCGTGGCGAGACAAAGGGCGAGGCTGCGCATTCCCACGATCAGGCGTTCACAAGGGCCATGAAAATCAGGATTCCGATGGAAATACAGGCACCCCATGTCACCATTCGGATAAAGCCATCGAAAGCCTTTTCCTGCGGTCTGGTGTCCATGCTTCCATGTTCATGCTCGGCCATCGTCATTCTCCGCGTTTGGTCTGTTGGATTGCATTTAGCAGCAGATGCGGTGGCTGTCACGGGGGTAAGAGGCGCGTTTGTGGGCGCAAGCCAAGGCGGTGCCGCCCTTGGCAAGGTGCTGGCGCACCGCTATGTCGGACCATCCTATTGGTGGCCCGTCCGATGCACAGCGAAACCCTGATCCCCGACGCGGGCGGCCTTGGCCGGGCGGCAAATATTCTGCGGGGCGGCGGGCTGGTCGCGATGCCGACGGAAACGGTTTATGGGCTGGCGGGCGATGCGCGGTCGGACACGGCCGTTGCGCGTATTTTTGCGGCGAAGGGGCGTCCGCAGTTCAACCCGCTGATCGTGCATCTGCCCGATGTGGCAGCGGCGCAGGCGATTGCGGATTTTGATGACAGGGCGATTACCCTAGCGGATGCGTTCTGGCCCGGCCCCCTGACACTTGTCCTGCCGTTGCGCGAAGGCGCGGGTCTGTCGCCGCTGGTGACGGCGGGCCTTGGGACGGTGGCCGTGCGGCTGCCTGCGCATCCCGTGGCACGGGCGTTGCTGAAGGCCTTTGGCGGCCCGCTGGCGGCCCCGTCGGCCAACCCGTCGGGGCGGGTCAGTCCGACCACAGCGATACATGTGCTGGACGGGTTATGGGGGCGGATTGACGCGGTGCTGGACGGTGGAGCCTGTGTCGTGGGGGTGGAATCGACGATCATCGGACTGGACGGTCCAGCGCGTCTGCTGCGGCCGGGTGGGGTGCCGGTCGAGGCGATCCGTATGGTTCTGGGGCATGATCTGCTGGCGGCAGAGGCAAAGATCACGGCACCGGGGCAGATGGCATCCCATTATGCGCCGAGTGCGCGGGTGCGCCTGAATGTGACGCGGCCTGAGGCAGGCGAGGTCTGGGTGGGGTATGGCGGCGACTGTGCGGGGGCGGCGCTGACACTGTCAGACACGGGCGATCCGACCGAAGCAGCGGCGCGGCTGTTTCAGACGCTGCGGTTGGCGGATGATCTGGCGGGTAAGGAAGGGGCGATTGCCTTTGCGCCGATCCCGGAAACCGGGCTGGGGCAGGCGATCAATGACCGCCTGCGCCGGGCTGCTGCGCCAAGGGCGTAGCGCGATTTTCCGCGAAGAATCAGCCTCGCGCCGGGATTGTCAGACCCTTCTGTACGGCCGGACGGGCGAGGAAACGATCCAGATAGGCGGGCACGCGGGTCAGATCCTTCCAACCTGTAATGTCGCCCACCTTGTAAAAATCCCGCGCCGAGTTCAGCCAAGGGGCAATCGCGATGTCGGCGATGGAGTAGTCGCCCGCAATCCAGTCGCGGCCTTCCAGCGCGCTTTCCAACACCAGCAAAAGGCGCGCAGTTTCGGCGCGGTAGCGTTCCTTGGGGCGCGAATCTTCGATGTCTTTCCCGGCGAATGTGTGAAAATAGCCAAGCTGCCCGAACATCGGCCCGATGCCACCCATCTGGAACATCAGCCATTGCAGCACTTCGTAGCGGCTGGCGTCGGGCAGTAATTTACCTGCCTTTTCGGCCAGATAGATCAGGATTGCCCCGCTTTCAAACAGTGTCATCGGTTTGTTTTCCGGGCCGTGCGGATCAATGATCGCGGGGATCTTGTTGTTTGGGTTCAGGCTTAGAAATGCAGGGCTGGTCTGATCGTTCGTCGCAAAATCGACGAGGTGGGCGTCGTAGGGCAGCCCGAGTTCTTCCAGTGCGATGGATACCTTGACGCCGTTCGGCGTCGGCAGGGAATAAAGCTGGATCGCATCCGGATTGCGGGGTGCCCAGCGGGCGGCGATTGGAAAAGTGGAGAGGTCAAACATCATCGGCTCCTTTATCAGCGGGGGAGAGACAAGCGTAATTTCCCCTGAACGTTAAGGCTTGAAAAATGGCATGGGATGATGATTGCTGTGCATACTTGCAGGGCGGGGCGGGCCAGCATAGGCCCGGAAAATGTAAAGGGAATGGGACATGCTGAACGAATTCAAAGACTTCATTGCCAAGGGCAACGTGATGGACTTGGCGGTCGGTATCATCATCGGCGCGGCGTTCACTGCAATTGTGAACAGTCTGGTGGGTGATCTGATCAACCCGATCATCGGGTTGATCCTGGGGGGCGTCAACTTTTCGGATATGTTTGTTGATCTGTCGGGCACCAATCCGGCGTCGTTTGCTGCCGCCAAGGACTCGGGTGCGGCAGTGTTCGCTTATGGCGCGTTCATCACCGCCATCATCAACTTTCTGATCATCGCGTTCGTGGTTTTCATGCTGGTCAAAGCCGTGAACAAGATCAAGCGTCCGGCACCTGTGGCTGCACCATCCGGTCCGACGGCGGAGGAACTGCTGACGCAGATCCGCGATTCGCTGCAAGCCCGCGCCTGAGGCGCGTTCCGCAAGAAAAGCCCTCACGGAAACGTGGGGGTCGTCGCGGATGTGTCTATCCACCGTCACCCGATAGATCCGCAATCAGCGTGATCAATGCCGCTGCATCATCGTCGGGTTGCCCGTGAAGGGTCTGAAGGCCCAGATAAGCCGCGTAGAATAATCTTGCAGATCGGGCTTTGTCGCGCCCATCAGTCCGCATATCGCGAAAACATTCAGCGACAAATTCAATCCGTCCTTCGTCTACGCGGCGCACTGCTTCGGCCACGTCCGGCGCGTAACGTGCCCAGTCGCGAAGTGCGGGTTCTGCGGCTGTTCCACCATGAGAAGGATCATGCCCTTTGGTCGATGCAATCCATGCCAACGCATGCAGTCGGGCGGCCCCCTTAGGCAGTGCTTGCAGTTCTGATACGATTTCGCGAAACGCAGCGTCTTCCCAATAATCCAGCATCGCTGTCCGCCAATGGGCCGGATCTTTGAAATGCCAGTAAAAAGACCCTTTGGTTGTGCCCAAGTCGCGGGACACGGGTTCCACCCGCAATGCCCCGGCACCGCCCGCCGCCAGCGCACGAAACCCAGCCAAAATCCAGTCTTCGCGCGAAAGGCGCTGCGTCACTTTGCCCATGGCAAACCATACGCTACCGTATTGCGCCAAGCAAGGTGATATGGTCCATACGGTAGCGTATGTAAATCAACCGGAGACGTAACATGCGATATCTTACATTTGCGGCGGCAATCTTGATGGCAGGAACAACCGGCTTGCATGTCATTGGAGGCGGTCCGGAGTTTCACGCGCCCATTCAAGCATCGGGACTTGATCTGCCGCTGAGAGCGATTTCCGCGGTGCTTTGGCACTTTGTGTCGCTGATGCTGGCATTGCAGGCCGTCGCACTGCTGTGGCTGGCGCGCCACCCGGATGGGGCTATGGCGGCACTACTGACGGCCATCCAGATCGGCTTTGCCGTGCTTTTCATGTTCTATGGCCAGACTATGCTGGGCACGGTCTGGATTTTGGGCCAGTGGACGATCTTTCTGACCTTGGCGGTGCTGATTATCTGGGGCCAATGGGGCAGGGTGAGGACGCGCGCATGAATTGCGCGCGCCTTTTCCGTACTAAATTGCCAGCGCGTCGGTCGCGGCCATGACCGGCAATTTCAACGCAGCACCGACTGCTGCATAGGTCAGATGGCCCGCATGGGTGTTCAGGCCAGCCAACAGGTGTTTGTCGTCGGCGCAGGCTTGTTTCCAGCCCTTGTCGGCCAAGGCGAGCAGGAAGGGCATCGTTGCGTTGCCAAGCGCCTGAGTGGATGTGCGGGCCACGGCACCGGGCATGTTAGCGACGCAGTAGTGCAGGATGCCGTCCACCTCGTAAATCGGATCCTGATGGGTGGTCGCGTGGCTGGTTTCAAAACAACCACCCTGATCAATCGCCACGTCCACCAGGGCTGCACCGGGTTTCAGTTCCTTCAGTTGTGCACGGCTGATCAGTTTGGGGGCCGCTGCCCCCGGCACCAGAACCGCGCCGATGATCATGTCGGCCTGACGGGCAAGGTCAATCGTGTTGCCGGCACTGGCATAACCGTTCTTGAAGGTGCCGCCGAACACGTCATCAAGATAACGCAGGCGGGGGATCGAGCGGTCAAGCACGGTCACGTCCGCCCCCATGCCTGCGGCGATCTTAGCGGCATGAGTGCCTACGACGCCGCCGCCGATCACCAGCACGCGGGCTGGGGCCACACCCGGAACGCCGCCCAACAGGACGCCGCGCCCGCCATTGGCTTTTTGCAGGGTCCAGGCACCGACTTGGGGGGCCAAACGGCCTGCGACTTCGGACATCGGGGCCAGCAGGGGCAGGCCGCCGCGTTCGTCAGTGACGGTTTCATAGGCAATTGCGGTAACGCCGGATTTCAGCAGGTCATGCGTCTGTTCGGGATCGGGCGCGAGATGCAGGTAGGTGAACAGCACCTGACCCTTGCGCAAACTGGCGCGTTCGGCAGGCTGGGGTTCCTTGACCTTGACGATCATGTCGGCTGCCGCGAACACTTCCTCGGCTGTGGCAATAATGGTCGCGCCGGCCGACAGATAATCGGCATCGGGAAAACCCGATCCGGTGCCTGCGTTGGTTTCCACGATGACCTGATGACCATGCGCCACAGCCTCGCGCACCGCGTTCGGCGTCATGCCGACGCGGTATTCCTGTGGTTTGATTTCCTTGGGGCAACCGATTTTCATGACGCTGTTCCTGAATGCGGGGGGATGATGTCTGGACCGATCATGCGCCGGAACCCTTGCAATTGCTTTGAAATGAAGGGCCGAGTTCAGCCCCGGCACGCAAAAATATTGCGTTTCGAATGAAAATCATCGAAGATCAGACCGTCATGATGGAAATTGATGCAACAGACCGTCGTATCCTGACCGCCTTGCAGCGGGATGGGCGGATGACGAATGCGGACCTGTCGGAGATTGTGAACCTGTCGCCGTCGGCTTGTCATCGGCGGGTGCAGCGTCTGGAACGGGAGGGGTTAATCGCGGGTTATGTGGCGCTGCTGGATGCGCGGCGGCTGGGCAAGCCGACGACTGTGTTTGTGGAGATTACGCTGCAAGGGCAGGCGGATGATCTGCTGGACGCGTTTGAGACGGCGGTGGCACGGGTGCCGGATATTCTGGAATGCCATCTGATGGCGGGCACCGCCGACTACCTGATCAAGATCGTGGCCGAGGATACCGAGGATTTCGCGCGAATCCACCGGCAGTACCTGTCGCGCCTGCCGGGGGTGGCCAAGATGCAGTCGTCATTCGCGCTGCGGACCGTGGTCAAGACGACGGCGATTGCGGTGTGAGGGGTTTTGCAGAGACTTCCGCCGATTTCGACATGATCTGACGGCGGTTCGTTGCTGGCCCCCTGACAAAACGCTGGATTTCTGTCGCGTTTGCAGACCTTTATGCCGCGTTGTCAATGTAAGGGGCGGACATGCCGGTCAATATCCACAAACCTAATGCGAATGACAGCCTTAGCCTGATTGAGCTGCGGCTGTATAAGGAAATGATGGCCTACCGGGCCGAAGTCGGTCTGCCGGAAATCCGGCTGTCAAAGGCGCTGACCACGACTGCGGGGCGTCATGTGGTGGATACTTACGAGAATTTCTGGGTGCCGAATATTCTGCCCAAGGGAAACCTGCACGACTGGTCTGATGACAGCGGGCCCAGAGCCATGTGGGGTGCCCCGGAACGCATGGGCACCGGTTTTACCGGGACTGGCTATGAAATTTCTGCGGCGGGCTATGGCGATGTCACGGGGGCGTTGGCGGGCTGGAAAGGTTCGGTTGGCCACAACGACGTCATCATAAATGCGTCGGGCTGGGGCGGAAGCCCCTGGAAATCCATCGGGATCGGCGTTCTGACAGGCAGCCCGTCGGAGGAGTACGGCGGTCGCGTCTACCACGTCTGGTTCAGTGACACCGCAGATACGGGCGTTCCCGACATCATGGGCACGAAAGATGCGGATGCGTTCAGCGGCACCTCTTTCGGTGACCGGCTGTTCGGGAGGGAGGGGCGCGATACCATTGCGGGCGGCACGGG
>JANMDH010000495.1:0-2669 GCA_031376195.1 Gemmobacter sp.
AAGCGATCCGAACTCCGGCCAGGTGATCGGCATCATTTCCGCCGCCGCGTTCAGCTTCATCGTGCAGGACCCCAGCGGGATCATCGCCCGGTCCAGCGCCAGATCGCGGTCCGACAGGCGGCGCATATAGCGCATCATTTCAGATTCCGCCCGGTTCATGTGGAACACCGGATGGGTCAGGTAATCCGATTTGCGCAACAGCGATTCCGGAAAACCCAGTTCTGCCCGGTGCGGCGGGGCGGTGTGGATGCCAAACGCGCGCAGCACCTGTTGCAGCACCTGTTCCGTCGTGATCTCGTCCAGCGCGATGCCGATGCGGTCATTCCCGATCTTGCGGAAGTTCACGCCTTCGGCGCGTGCCGCCGCCAGAATACCCGCCTGACCCACCCCAACCTCGACCGTGATCGTGTCGAAGAAAGCCTTGGGCGACACTTTGGCCCCCGCCACCTTCAACGCTTTCGCCAGACGCACCGCCTTGAAATGCACCCGTTCCGCAATCGCGCGCAGGCCCTGCGGCCCGTGGAACACCGCATACATGGACGCCATCACCGCCAGCAGGGCCTGCGCCGTGCAGACATTGCTGGTGGCTTTTTCGCGGCGGATGTGCTGTTCGCGGGTCTGCAGCGACAGGCGGTAGGCCTTGTTGCCGCGTGCATCAATGGAAACCCCCACGATCCGGCCCGGCATCGCGCGCTTCAGATCATCGCGGCACGACATAAAGGCGGCGTGCGGCCCGCCATAACCCATCGGCACGCCGAAACGCTGGCTGGACCCCACCGCGATATCGGCACCCATGGCCCCCGGTTCCTTGAGCATGGTCAGCGCCAGCAGGTCGGTCGCGACAATGGCAAGGGCCTTGGCCCCGTGCAGGCGGGCGATGGGGCCGGTGAAATCCTCGACATGGCCGAAAGTGCCCGGATACTGGAAGATCGCCGCGAACACCTGTTCTGGCACCATCGCCTCGGGGGTGCCCACGATCACTTCGATTTCGAGCGGCTTTGCCCGCGTGCGGATCACGGCAATCGTCTGCGGGTGGCAGTTCTGATCGACAAAGAACCCCCGTGCCTTTGACTTGGCGCTGCGCATCGCCATCGTCATCGCTTCGGCCGCCGCCGTGGCCTCGTCCAGCAGGGACGCATTCGCCACCGGCAGCCCGGTCAGATCGGCCACCATCGTCTGATAGTTCAACAGCGCCTCAAGCCGCCCTTGGGCAATTTCGGGCTGATAGGGCGTGTAGGCGGTGTACCATGCCGGGTTTTCAAGGATATTGCGCTGAATAGCAGGCGGCGTGAAAGTGCCGGAATAGCCCTGCCCGATCAGGCTGACCATGACCTTATTCTTGTCCGCCACCTCGCGCATCCGCGCCAGCAGGTCCTGTTCGGACAAGGGTGCCCAAGGCAAGGGGTCTGCCTGACGGATGCTGGCAGGCACGGTTTCGTCGATGAGCTGATCGAGCGAGGAAACCCCGACCGCCCGCAGCATATCAGCCATTTCCGACGGCGACGGGCCGATGTGGCGGCGATTGGCAAAGTCATAGGGGTTGTAGGTGGTAGGTGTGAAGGTCATGTTTAAGTATCCCGTAAGGGGCCTGAAGACCCTAGTGCAAAGGATAGGTCTGAAAATTCTCGACGAAAATTTCAGACCCGGCGTTGCGATGAATCAGCCGATCAGGTCGGCATATTCGTCCTCGTCCATGAAGGCTTCCAGCACCGCCAGATCATCCACCTTCACCTTGAAGAACCACGCCGCCCCGGTTGGATCTTCGTTCACAAGACTGGGGTTATCGACCAGTTTTTCATTCACCTCGACAATCTCGCCGTCCACCGGGGCCAGAATGTCCGACGCGGCCTTGACGCTTTCGATCACCACCACCTCATCCCCGGTCGTGATCATCGTCTCGACCTCCGGCAGTTCCACGAACACCACATCGCCCAGCTGGGTCGCTGCATGTTCCGTGATGCCGACGACGACCAGATCGCCTTCGATGCGCAGCCATTCGTGATCTTCGGTGAACTTCATTTTGGTGTCTCCGTGCGTTTGAAGCGTGTGGGGAAAAAGGGAAGCGGGGCGACGGTCACGGGCAGCTTTTTGCCCCTCACCTCGCCCTCCAGCGTGGTTCCGGGGGTGGCAAAGGCGGCGGCGACATAGCCCATGGCAATGGGGGCTGCGACTGACGGCCCAAAACCACCCGAGGTGACGGTGCCAACCGGCGTCCCGTCCGGCGTGAACAGATCCGTCCCCTCACGCATTGGCGCGCGCCCGTCCGGGCGCAGGCCGACGCGCAGGCGTTCCGGCCCATCGGCCAGTTCCTGCAAGATGCGGGCATCCCCGGGAAAGCCGCCTGCCCGCGCGCCGCCTGCACGCCGCGCCTTCTGGATGGCCCAGGTCAGCCCCGCCTCGACAGGTGACGTGGTCGTGTCGATGTCATGCCCGTACAGACACAAGCCCGCCTCCAGCCGCAGACTGTCGCGCGCACCAAGGCCGATCAAGGCTACGCCGGGCCGCGCCAGCAGGGCCTTTGCAAAGGCCCCGGCCTGCGCGTCGGGCACCGAAATCTCATATCCGTCTTCGCCTGTGTATCCCGAACGGCTGATCCACAGATCGACCCCCTGCCACGGCAGCACGCCCGCATCCATGAACCGCATCGCCACCGCCCCCGGCACCAGCGG
>JANMDH010000030.1:0-4129 GCA_031376195.1 Gemmobacter sp.
CTGACATCGCAATCAGCCGGCGCGTCCCCCGCGCGCCCGGCGCAACCGGTTATCCCGCGCCGCCCGGAAATATTGTGCTTGGCACGGCCCCCGGGGCTCTGCCGTCATCCATTGGGCTTGA
Source organism: Gemmobacter sp. (assembly GCA_031376195.1). Taxonomy (GTDB): domain Bacteria; phylum Pseudomonadota; class Alphaproteobacteria; order Rhodobacterales; family Rhodobacteraceae; genus JANPIX01. Next base: position 122 of record JANMDH010000030.1, read on the forward strand.
ACCAATGGCGCTCCAATGGACAACCCCCGGGATATTTTCGAACAGAAGAATGAAAACCCCGTCCGGCTAAACCGGACGAGGACTTCTCCTGTTGCGGTCATCGGCGTCCCCGCCTGTACCGCAGAACCTGTATCGCGCGAATTGGTTAAGGCTTTGTTTCTTCTGTCCGGAAATATCCACGGGGGAGGGCGCAAAGCGACCGTGTGGGGGCCGTCAGCCCCCACCGGTCCAAGGGGGCTCGATGCCCCCGCGGGCCGCGCACCGGGCACATCTCTGGACATTTCTTCCCCTTGTGCCAATGTTGCGCCAACACAAACGGAGCGGATCATGGAATATCGTCGTCTTGGAAAATCAGGCCTCAAGGTCAGCGAACTGTCGTTCGGGTCTTGGGTGACCTTCGGCAAGCAGGTGGATGGCAATGATGCCCAAACCATGATGGCCGCTGCCTATGATGCAGGCATCAACTTTTTCGACAATGCTGAAGGCTATGAACAGGGCAATTCCGAAGTGGTCATGGGCGCAGCACTCAAGGCGCTGAACTGGCGGCGCGACAGTTATGCCGTGTCGTCCAAAGTGTTCTGGGGCGGCGAAAAACCCACCCAGCGCGGCCTGTCCGCGAAACATGTGACCGATGCCTGCCACGCCGCACTAAAGCGCCTTCAGGTCGAATACCTCGACCTTTACTTCTGCCACCGCCCCGACATCGACACCCCGGTCGAAGAAACCGTGCGCGCGATGCACAACCTGATCTGCCAGGGCAAGGTCATCTACTGGGGCACTTCGGAATGGTCTGCCCAACAGATCACTCAGGCGCATGCGGCGGCCCGCCAATGGAACCTGACCCCGCCCACGATGGAACAGCCGCAGTATAACCTGTTTGAGCGTCAGAAAGTCGAGGCGGATTTTGCCCCGATCTATGAAACCTACGGTCTGGGTACGACAATCTGGTCGCCGCTCGCCTCGGGCCTTCTGACGGGCAAATACAATGACGGCATCCCGGCCGACAGCCGGATGAACCTGCCCGGATATGAATGGTTGCTCAAGGATTTCCAGTCGGACGAAGGTCAGGCCAGGCTCGCGAAAGTCAAGGCACTGGCCGGGCTTGCCGCGAAGGCAGGTCTGCCGCTGCATCACCTCGCGCTGCTGTGGTGCCTTGCCAACCCGCATGTCTCGACCGTGATCCTTGGCGCGTCGCGCCTGTCGCAGTTGACCGACAATCTGGCAGCACTGGATAACCGCGCGAAATTGACGCCGGACGTGATGGCGGGGATCGAGGCGATCATGGGCAACGCCCCCCCGGCACCGCGCCGGTTCTAGGGGGCTGCATCCATCACCACGACGCAGTTGCCGCGCTTGTGAAAACTGCCCGCCATGGCATGCGCCTCGCGGATCCTGTCGAACGGAAAGGTCGCCCCGATAACGGGACGATAGCCGCCCTCGCCATGGATCGCGATCAGGCGCAGCATGGCGGGCAGGCCGTCGCCGATGACGCCCGCGATCCGGTGATGGCCGCCCCGCCTTGGCCGCAGACCAAATTCCACCTGTTGCGCCAAGGTCGCGGTCACCGAACCATAGCGCCCGCCCGGTGTCAGATTGGCGCGCGCCGCCCGGTAGGGCAGGGATCCGATCACGTCCAGCACCACATCGAACCTGCCCTCCACCGGCCCCGCGCGATAATCGAACGCCTGATGCGCTCCGATGCCCCGCGCGAATTCCAGATTGGCGCCGCTGCACACCGCGCTGACCTGTGCCCCAAGATGCCGCGCAATCTGAACGGCTGCCGATCCGACCGCCCCCGTCGCCCCGTGGATCAGGATACGTTCGCCGGGCTGCAGCCGGGCCTTGTCGATCAGGAAATCCGCCGCTGTCAGCCCGCCAAAGAAAAAGCCCGCCGCTTCGACATCCGTCAGGCTTGCCGGAATGGGCAGCAGTTTTCCCGTGCCCGGCAGGACCAGATACTCCGCATGCGCCCCGCCTTTCAGGCCCGTCAATCCGAACACCCGCTCCCCCGCCGGAAACGGCCCGCCGGACGCCCCGCCCACCACGACCCTGCCCGCAAACTCCATCCCCATCACCGGCCAGCGCGGCCCCCGCAGCCCGAAGATCAACCGCATCGGCAGCCCGAACCCCTTCGGCACCTCAAACCCGCGGATCCGTGCATCCCCGCTGGATACCGGTGCCGCCGCAACCCTGATCAGCACATCGCCCGCTTTCGCCACCGGACGCAGCACCTGTTCAATCCGAACCACCTCCGGGGGGCCGTAGCGCCCCGTGATCGCCGCACGCATCTGTGTCATCACTGCCCTCTCTTCACGCATCGCAGAACCCGTTCCGCGGCAACCCGATTGATCGCCCGTCCCCTGATCAACGCCAGATCGACCAACAGCCCCGCGCCACTCCGCCAAGGTGCAAACCGCGCCTGCAAACAGCGCAGGGTTCGCAGGAACCGGCCAAAGCCCTTAAAGGGTGCACACCCTGCATCGATCATCATCTCAATCTCCGCTCAAAGGTCAGTTCGCGTTTGCCTCGAACTGGAATACCTGATCCAGCGGGCGGTCGAACACGCGCGCAATCTGAAAGGCCAGTTCCAGCGTCGGGAAATACTTCGCGTTCTCGATCGCCATGATCGTCTGACGCGTCACCCCCACCGCCTCGGCCAGGTCTTTCTGCGTCATCTCATCCGCGTCAAACCGCAAACGGCGGATCGCGTTGGTGATCTTTGGCCGTTTCACACTGCAAGACCCCGCCGGTACAGCGCCAATTTGGTCAGCGTCCCCGCCGTATCGCCCAAAGCACAGGCCGCACGGTTCATGTTCAGCACCAAAACGGTGCCGACCAAGGTATTGCGTTCTTCAAACGACATCATGCCCTCTGCTCGGGTTCGTCTTTCTTGTCGTCAAGTATTAGATTATTTTCCTTGAGTCAAAGATTTTTTACTTGTCTGCCGATTGACCTTTATCCCCCTTGCGCCCACCCTCACCAAAACCGGGGAAGGGTTCCAATGACCAAGGCACTGATCACCTGGGGCGGCTGGCCCGGGCATGAACCCGACAAGGTGGCCGCCCTCATCGCAGGCTGGCTGCGCGATGCTGGCATGACAGTCGTGATGACCAACACCCTCGCCTGCTTTGATGACCCCGCCGAGGTTGCCACCAATGACCTGATCGTCCCCGTCTGGACGATGAGCATGATTGCCCCCGAACAGGCGCAGGCCGTGGCCGATGCCGTGGCGGCAGGCACCGGACTTGCAGGCTGTCACGGCGGCATGTGCGATGCGTTCCGCAACGACGTGACCTGGCAGTTCCTGACGGGCGCGCAATGGGTGGCACATCCGGGCAATGACGGCGTCAATTACCGTGTCCGGCTGACCTCCGATGATCCGCTGGTGGCGGGCGTCGCGGATTTCGACGTGGAAACCGAACAATACTACCTTCACATCGACCCTGCCGTGCGCGTTCACGCCGTCTGCGATTTCCCGGTGGTGGACGGGCCCCACGCCGTCAACGGGCCGGTGGCGATGCCCGTCGTGTTCACCAAAGGCTGGGGCAGGGGCCGCGTCTATTACAACGCGCTCGGGCATCAGGCGAATGTGATCGACCACGGCCCTGCGGCAGAACTGATGCGGCGCGGCCTGATCTGGGCGGCGCGCAACGCCGCCTGATCCTCACAAAATCAATCGGTTGACCAAAACGCACCCGGCCTCAGGTGACATCGGGGTGATCCGCCGATCCGGGCGCCCTCGCCTTGACGTTGCGCGCCCCGCAACGCAAGGTCCGCGCCAAAGAACACGGAGCAGACCTTGGCCACCGGCACCCCACCCTTTGCCCCCTTTGAATGGATGATCGCCTGGCGCTATCTGCGCGCCAAACGTGCCGAAGGCGGCGTTTCGGCGATGACCTGGATCAGCCTGATCGGGATCACCCTTGCCGTCTTTGCCCTGATCGCCACCCTGTCCGTCCGTGCAGGCTTTCGCGCGGAATTCGTTGATACCATCCTTGGCGCGAATGC
>JANMDH010000106.1:0-3428 GCA_031376195.1 Gemmobacter sp.
CGGCGTCCAGACGAAGATGACCAGAAACATCATGACCGCCTCGACCGACACGCTGCCCGTCGCCACGACCCAGCCGATCATCGGGGGAAAGGCACCCGCCGCCCCGCCGATCACGATGTTCTGCGGTGTCGCCCGTTTCAACCACATCGAATAGACGACCGCATAGAAGAAAATCGTAAAGGCCAACAATCCGGCGGCGACCAAGTTGGTCGCAAGCCCCAGCATGACGATGGAAATACCCGACAGCGCCAAGCCGAACCCCAACGCCTCGCCCGGGGCCACTCGCCCGGCAGCAACGGGCCGTGACTTTGTCCGGCGCATTACGGCGTCGATATCGGCATCCCACCACATGTTCAGCGCCCCGGAAGCCCCTGCCCCAAGCGCGATGAACACAATCGCCGCAAGGCCGACCACCGGATTCACGGATGCCGGCGCGACCAGCAGACCGACAAGGGCAGTGAACACCACCAATGACATGACACGCGGTTTCAGCAGCTGGACAAAATCGCCAAAGCCCGCATCGCCGGTCTGGTGGATGACTTGCGCATCGCTCATCTATCGGTTCCTTGGGTGCGCGCCGGCCGGATCGACCCGCGCAATTGCCGTGGGGCAAGGTTTGGCATCAATCCGCAGCAGCGACCGTCAGATTGGTGGTCGCCGCGTTTGACGACAATAACACGTTGCCAGCCTTCGCACTTTCCAGCCATTTTGCATAGACCGGTTCCGACACGACCTTGACCGTGATCGGCATGTAGGCATGGGCCTGACCGCACAGTTCCGAACACTGGCCGAAATAGATGCCTTCCCGTTCGGCCTTGAACCACAGCTGTGCCAAGCGCCCAGGAACCGCATCCTGCATCACCCCGAAGGCCGGGATTTTCCACGAATGGATGACGTCGGCCCCGGTCACCTGCATCACGATGGTCTTGCCAATCGGGATCACGATCGCCGTATCCGTCGCCAAAAGAAATTCGTCGCGGCTATAGCCTGCCTCGACAAGCTGCGCCTCCACTGCCGGGGTCAGCCGGTTGTCACCACCCGTTGCCGGTGCACCGATCATGTAACTGTCAAAATTCACCAGGGACGCATCCTCGGTCACGCCATCATCGACATATTCATAGTTCCAGTACCACTGGTTTCCCGTCGCCTTGATCGTGATATCCGCCAGCGGAATTTCCTGCTGCTTAAACAGCACGGGCAAGGAAAACGCCCCGATCACCACCAGAATGATGATGGGAACCGCCGTCCATGCAATTTCCAGCGGCGAATTGTGGGTGAATGTCGCTGGTTTCGGATTCTTGCGCTCGTTAAAGCGAACGATGCAGTAGATCAGCAAACCCGTCACGAACACGGTAATCACGGCGATGATGATCAGGATGAAATGATCGAGCCATTGCGCATCTGCGGCGAGTTCGGTGCTGGCGGGCTGGAAACCCATCAACTTGTCCACCGGGCGTCCAATGATCGGCAAATCCTGCGCCCAAGCGGCACCTGCGGCAATCAGGGAAACCGTGACGGCGATGAGGCCCGGAAGATGGCGAGTTTTGGTCATTTGGCTGTCCTGTCTGGCTTGCGGCACCCTTTGGCCGCCGAAGAACGCATTGATCCGGATCGGATCGCAGAATCCCGTTGTTTCTGCCATTGTTGAAACCATATTAGGCTGGCCACGACAAGACAAAGAGTTGCGGCAAATTCGCCGCTTGGGGCAAAATCAGCCCCTTCCCCCTGATCAAAGGATCAAACCATGACCGATGCGCCCTTCCGCCCGTTTCAGACCCATCTGGACGAAGCTGAGGCCTTGGCGACCTTGCGCGCCGCAATTGCGGGGGCCGACGATGGCGAACTGTTTCTGGAACGCCGCCGGTCCGAAGCGCTGGTGCTGGATGATGGTCGGGTGAAAACCGCAAGTTATGATGCGTCCGAAGGTTTCGGCTTGCGCGCGGTCCGGGGCGAAGTGGCGGGCTATGCCCATGCCACCGAAATCTCGATCCACGCCCTGCGCCGCGCATCGGAAACGGCACGGCTCGCGGTGGGGGATGGTGGCGGCGTCATGGCCCCTGCCCCACGCGGCACCAACGTCCGGCTTTACACCAGCGCTGACCCGATGGCGGATGCGACATTCGCGGCTAAGATCGATATCCTGCGTGAAATCGACGCTTACGCCCGCGCACTTGATCCCCGCGTCGTGCAGGTGTCGGTGACCATCAGTGCAGGCCTGCAGGAGGTTGAAATTCTGCGCCCCGAAGGCCTGCGCATTTCCGACATCCGCCCCATGGCGCGGCTGAACGTGTCGGTGATCGTGGAACAATCCGGGCGGCGCGAAAGCGGCGGCACCGGCGCGGGCGGGCGTTACGGGCTGGCGCAGGTGATCGAACCCGCGCATTGGCAGGCCGCAGCGCGTGAGGCGCTTCGGATCGCGCTCGTGAACCTTGAGGCGGTGCCCGCCCCCGCAGGCACCATGGACGTGCTGCTGGGGCCGGGCTGGCCGGGAATTTTGCTGCACGAGGCGATTGGCCATGGGCTGGAGGGCGATTTCAACCGAAAGAAGACGTCGGCCTTTGCCGGCCTGATGGGCACGCAGATTGCGTCCAAAGGCGTGACGGTGCTGGACGACGGCACCATCCCCGACCGTCGCGGCTCGATCAGTATTGACGACGAAGGCACGCCATCGGCTAAGAATGTGCTGATCGAAGATGGCGTTCTGGTCGGCTACATGCAGGATCGCCAGAACGCCCGCCTGATGGGCGTGGCCCCCACCGGCAACGGGCGGCGTGAAAGTTTCGCCCATATCCCGATGCCACGGATGACCAACACCTACATGATCAACGGCTCGGATGATCCGGCGGCGATGCTGGCGGGTCTGAAGGACGGCATCTATGCCGTGGGCTTTGGCGGCGGTCAGGTCGACATCACCAACGGCAAGTTCGTGTTCAGCTGCACCGAGGCTTACCGTGTTCAGAACGGCAAGGTGGGTGCCCCGGTCAAAGGGGCCACCCTGATCGGCGACGGGGCCACCGCCCTGAAACAGATCCGGGGCATCGGCAACGACATGGCGCTGGACCCCGGCATCGGCAACTGCGGCAAGGCAGGCCAGTGGGTGCCCGTCGGCGTGGGCCAGCCCAGCCTGCTGATCGGCGGACTGACGGTGGGGGGATCGGCGGCCTAAGCTGCCGACCACTTTCGGGCCTTCCTTCAGCCAAACAGAAAATCGCTGGCGCGCAAGCGATCAATGTACATGAATTCAATCATCATGTCGGTCGTCCCGTTGCCATCCTGATCGATCCGCAGGAAGTCACCGTCAAAATAGCACGACGCCATTCCATTCCCCGCATGGTTCAGGGATTCGAAGATCATCGTGTCAAAGCTGGTCAGGTCAATCTTGTCCTGCCCGCTTTTGAACCCTTCGACCTTGTCGATGCTTCCACGGG
>JANMDH010000111.1:0-6911 GCA_031376195.1 Gemmobacter sp.
GTATATGCTGAACAGTCCTTACAATGGAGGGACGCATCTGCCGGATGTGACGGTGATCAGCCCGGTGTTCGTGGGGGATGCGCCGCTGTTCTGGCTGGGGTCGCGGGGGCATCATGCGGATATCGGGGGGCGGACGCCGGGGTCATCGCCGCCCGACAGCCGGACGATCGAGGAGGAGGGCGTTCTGATCGACGTGTTCCCACTGGTGGAGCGCGGCAGGCTGCGCGAGGAGGAGACGCGGGGGCTGCTGCTGTCGGGGCGGTATCCCTGCCGGTCGGTGGATCAGAACATGGCGGACCTTCAAGCGCAGATTGCGGCGAATGAAACGGGGCGGCAGGCGCTGCTGGCAGTTGTGGCGGCGCAGGGGGTGGATGTGGTTGCGGCCTATATGGGGCATGTGCAGCGGAATGCGGAAGAAAGCGTGCGGCAGGTGATTGCGACGCTTGGCGAAGGATCGTTCACGTATCCGATGGACATCGGCACGCAGATCAAGGTGCGGGTGACGGTGGACCGGTCGCTGCGCGAGGCGGTGATTGATTTCACGGGAACCTCCGATCAGCACGAAGGCAATTACAACGCGCCTTTCGCGGTGTGCAAGGCGGTGGTGCTGTATGTTTTCCGGACGCTGGTGGGCAAGGCGATTCCTCTGAATGAGGGCTGTTTGCGGCCTTTGCGGATTATTGCGCCAGTGGGGTCGATGTTGAACCCGCAGGCCCCGGCGGCGGTGATCGCGGGGAATACGGAGGTAAGTCAGGCGGCCTGCAATGCGCTGTATGGGGCGCTGGGGGTGATGGCGGGCAGTCAGGGGACGATGAACAACTTCGTCTGGGGCAATGCGCGGTTCCAGAATTATGAGACGATTGCGGGGGGCACGGGGGCGGGGCCGGGGTTTGCGGGCTGTGCGGCAGTGCAAAGCCACATGACGAACACGCGGATGACGGACCCGGAGGTTCTGGAGAAACGCTTTCCGGTGCGGTTGGAGGCATTCGGGATCAGGGCGGGGTCTGGCGGGGCGGGGGAATGGCGGGGGGGCGACGGCGCGGTGCGGCGGGTGCGGTTTCTGGAGGCGGTGACGGTGACGACGCTGTGTTCAGGGCGGGTTGTGGCGCCGTTCGGGGGGCAGGGCGGGGAACCGGGGGCGGTGGGGGAAAACCGGGTGATCTGGCCGGACGGGCGGCGCGAAGTGCTGCCGGGGAACGCGGAGGTGGCGCTGCCGGCGGGAGCGGTGTTCGAGATGCTGACGCCGGGTGGCGGGGGTTGGGGGGCGAGGGTTGGGGAATCCCGCCGACCCCCTGAGGTGCGCGTTGCGAGCACGGTTTGAAGCGCCCATAATCGCAACTTGGGGGCGAAAGGGAGGATGCCATGTTGCATGCGAAATCAATGCTCGACAGCTTTCTGGGAACGGTGAAGGACGCTGCGGATCAGGTGCGGGGCGGGCAGGGAATGGGCGGGCTGGGGATTGCCGCGTTGGGGATGGGCGGGCTGGGCATGGGTGGGCTGGCCGAACGGGCCAGAACCACATGGGATGGCCAGTCGGCGTTGGCGAAAGGGGCGATGGCGGGGGGGCTGCTGGAGGTTTTGCTGGGCGGATCGGGCACGCGCAGGCTGGCGGGGTCGGCGCTGAAGATCGGGGGGGCGGCGGTGATCGGCGGGCTGGCCCTGAAGGCGTGGCAGGACTGGAAGGCGGGCAAGGCAGTTTCAACGGGGGGCGGAACCATCGCGCTGCCCGAAGCCGCGGGGACGGCATTTCAGCCGGATGATCTGGCACAAGCGGATGATCTGGCGGAGCGGTTGCTGCGCGCGATGGTGGCGGCGGCCAAGGCGGACGGACATGTGACGGATGACGAACGGGCGCGGATCGACGAGGCGCTGACAACGCTCGACCTTGGGGTTGATGCGCGGGGCGTGATCGTGGCGGAACTGGATGCACCGCTGGATGCGGGGCATATCGCGGCGCTGGCGCGGAAACCGGAAGAGGCGGCACAGATTTATGCAGCGTCCGTGCTGGCGATCGGGCAGGGGGACGCGGCAGACAAGGGGTATCTTGCGATGCTGGCCGCGCGGATGGGGTTGGCCCCGGACCTGGTGGCGCATCTGGATGCGCGGGCGGCGGATCTGGCCGCCGCCTGAGGTTTCGGTGGGCACCGGGGGGGGCAGCCCTGATTGACACGGATACAATGTCGCCATTGTAGCGGCGCGTGGCGCGTGGTCAGACTGACGCCAGGGGATAAGGGGCGTGGTCATGCGAGTGTTCATCAACGGCTTTGGCCGGATCGGAAGGTCGGTCCTGCGCGCGGCGATGCAAGCGCCAGAGCGGTGGGCGGGGCTGCAAATTGCGGGGATCAACGATATCGCGGCCGCCGACATGTGCGCGTATCTGTTTGAATACGACAGCGTCTTTGGCCCGTTTCGCGGGACATTCGCCTTGGAGGAGGGGGCGATGGTCGTGAACGGGCAGCGCATTCCGCTGCACCGGACACAGGATATCAGCACATTGAACCTGACCGGGATCGATGTGCTGATGGAATGCACGGGGCGCGCGGAGGCCCGCGAGGTGGCGGCGCGGGGGATCATCGCGGGGGCGGGGCGGGTGCTGATTTCGGGGCCGTCGGGTGCTGCGGATTTCACGATTGTGCTGGGCGCGAACGAGGCGGGGCTGGGGGATCACCGGATCGTGTCGAATGCGTCCTGTACGACCAATGCGCTGGCCCCGCTGGCGCGGTTGATCGACGATCATTGGGGGATTGTGACCGGGTCGATGACCACGATCCACTGCTACACCGGCAGCCAGCCGACGGTCGATGCCCCGGCGGCGGATTACGCGCGCAGCCGGGCGGCGGCACTGTCGATGGTGCCGACAACGACGAGCGCGCAGCGCCTGCTGGACACGGTGCTGCCGGGGTTGGCGGGGCGGATCGAAGGATCAGCGGTGCGGGTGCCGAGTGCGAGCGTATCTGCCGTCGATCTGGTGGTGATGACGGAGCGGGCGGTGAGCGTGGATCAGGTGAACGCGGCGTTTCGCAGGGCAGGCGGGGTGATCGGGGCGACGGACCGCCCGCTGGTGTCCACCGACCTGCGAGCGCGGGCGGAAAGCATCGTGATGGCCTGCCCGGAAACGCGGGTGACAAAGGGCGGAATGCTGCGGGTGTTCGGGTGGTATGATAACGAATGGGGCTTTTCCAACCGGATGCTGGATGTGGCGATGTTGATGGCCGGATGACGTTGTTCGGCAGGGGGCTTGCATAAAAAGCGATTCTGCCCCATATGACCGGGGCGAACGCTATCTATCGATCTTCTGTCTGCTTCTAGCCTTCAGTTCTCGATCTTGATGTGACAGAGCCACGCCATCGCATTCTGCGGATGGGAACTAGTCTAGGAGTACACACGATGGCCAATGGCACCGTGAAATGGTTTAACGCAACCAAGGGTTTCGGCTTTATCGCGCCGGCAAATGGCAACAAGGACGTGTTCGTTCACGTTTCCGCCATGGAACGCGCAGGCATTCGTCAGTTGGATGACGGCCAGGCCGTAACGTTCGACATCGAAGCAGGCCGTGATGGCCGCGAGTCGGCGATCAACCTCGCACTGGCCTGATTTTTTTCAGACCGTGAAGACTTTGGAACGGGGACGGCGCAAGCCGTCCCCGTTTTGCTGTGTGGTGTGGCAATGATCCGCTCATCCACCCTTGCGGGTGATTTCGCTGGGGCGTGCGACGTCACCCGTGAGGGTGGAGGAGCGGGTTCAGGCGATCACGGTCCACGGGGGATCGATGCGGTATTCTTCGAGGTTGGCACCTTCGCCGATGCGGTCCACCACCGCGAAGAGGCCGGGGGCTGACAGCGGTGTCAGAACGCCGTGCCATGTGCCGCGATGCAGATTGATGCCCTGCGTGCCGTTGGTGAGGAAGGCGCGGGGAATGGCGTCGGGCCCCGGGCTGACGATGATGAGGAAGGGGTGGGCGGTCATGGGGACGAAGGCCTGCGAGCCAAGGGGGTGACGCTCGATCAGGTCGCAGGTGTGGGGCAGGCTGCGGGGTTCCGCGAGAAAGATGGAAATCCCGGCGCGGGCATCGGTAAAATCGAGGGTGGCGCGGTCATGAAAGCGCTGGCAAAGGCCCGCGTTGATCAGGTGGAAGTCGCCGGAAGCGTCGAGGACGTCGCCAAAGGGGGCGAAGGCGGTGGGGGTAAGGGGTTCGGTGCGGATCGTTTTCATCGTGGTCCCGATCTGGCGGGCGGCAGCGGGGGGGGGTCTGCCCCCCGCAGCCCCCGCGGATATTTCTAGACAGAAGATGACGAAAACGGCCCGCGCAGTTTGGCGTGACGGTTGACGTCCTTGTAGAGGAGATAGCGGAAAGGGCCGGGGCCGCCCGCATAACAGGCCTGCGGGCAATAGGCGCGCAGCCACATGAAATCGCCAGCCTCTACCTCGACCCAGTCCTTGTTCAGTTTATAGACGGCCTTGCCTTCGAGGACGTAAAGCCCGTGTTCCATGACGTGGGTTTCCTCGAACGGGATCAGGCCGCCGGGTTGGAAGGTAACGATGTTGACGTGCATGTCGTGGGCCATGTCGTCGGGTTCGACAAAGCGGGTGGTGGCCCAGCGGCCATCGGTGTCGGGCATGGCGGTGGGGGCGACCTCATGGTCGGAGGTGACAAAGGGCGCGGGGGCGGGCAGACCGGGGGCGGGTTCGTAGAGTTTGCGGATCCAGTGAAAGCGGGCGGGTTCATGCCCTTCGGCGCGCAGGGTCCAGCGAGTGCCGGGGGGGATATAGGCATAGCCGCCGGCGTCAAGTTCATAGCCTTTGCCGTTGATGGTGAGGTCGACAAGGCCGTCGGTGACAAAGATGACAGATTGCGCATGGGGTTCGGGGTCGGGGGCATCGGAGCCGCCACCGGGGGCCACTTCCATCACATACTGGCTGAAGGTTTCGGAAAATCCGGTCATCGGGCGGGCGATGAGCCAGAGGTGGGTTCGGGTCCAGCCGGGAAGGGAACTGGTGAGGATCGAGGAAAAACACCCCCGGGGGATAAGGCAATAGGCATCGGTGAAGATGGCCTTGCCGGTCATCATGGCGGTTTGCGGGGGAAGGCCGCCGGGGGGGGCGTAATAGACGGAGGGCGGTCTGGTCATGGCAGCATATCCTTCAATCGCAGGGCGGCGATGCGTTCGACTTGGTCGCAAGCGGTGGCGAATTCGGTTTGGGTGTCATGGGCGATGCGCGTCTGAAACGCACGCAGGATGGCGGATCTGGTGTGATCGCGCACGGCAATGATGAAGGGAAAGCCGTGTTTGGCGGTGTAGGCGACGTTGAGGGATGTGAACTGCGCGCGTTCGGCATCGGTGAGGGCGTCGAGTGCGGCACTGGCCTGTTCGGCGGTGCTTTCGGGCGTCAGGCGGCGGGCGGCGGCGAGTTTGCCAGCAAGATCGGGGTGGGCGCGCAGCACGCCCCTGCGTTCATCGGGGGCGGCGCTGCGGAAGGCGCGGGCGAGGGCATTGTGCAGGCCGGTGGCGGTGTCATGGGCGGGGCCGAGTTCGAGGTCGAACGCGCGCTCAGTAATCCAGGGGGAGTGTTCGAAGATGCCGCCGAAGCGTTCGACAAACCGCTGGCGGGTCATCTGGCTGGGACGTTCGCGGCGGAGAGGGGGGTGGGTGGCGGCCCAGTGGCGGGCAATGTCGATGCGGCGGGGAAACCAGACGCCCTGGTGGGAGAGTGCATAATCGAGAAAGCGTTGCAGTCCGGCGATCTTGCCCGGCCGCCCGATCAGGCGGCAGTGGAGGCCGATGGAAAACATCCGGGCGGCACCGGCCACACCTTCGGCATAAAGCACATCGAAGCTGTCTTTGAGATACTGAAAGAACTGCTGGCCTTCGATGTAGCCGGGGGCGGTGGCAAAGCGCATGTCGTTCGCCTCCAGCGTATAGGGGATGACGAGTTGATCGCGCGAACCAACCTCGATCCAGTAGGGCAGATCGTCGTCGTAGGCGTCGCTGATCCAATCGAAAGCGCCGGTTTCCGCCGTCAGCCGGACGGTGTTGAGCGAGCAGCGCCCGGTGTACCAGCCCTGCGGGGGGCAGCCCACCACTTCGGTATGCAGGCGGATCGCCTCGGCAATCGCGGCGCGTTCCTGATCGGGTGGCATGTCGCGGTGATCGACCCATTTGAGGCCGTGGCTGGCGATTTCCCAGCCTGCGGATTTCATGGCGGCGACCTGTTCGGGGTTGCGGGCAAGGGCGGTGGCCACGCCGTAGATGGTGACGGGAAGGCGCAGGCGGGTGAACAGGCGGTGCAGGCGCCAGAACCCGGCGCGGGCCCCGTAATCATACAGGGATTCCATGTTCCAGTGGCGTTGGCCCGGCCAGGGTTGGGCACCCGCGATGTCGGAGAGGAAGGCTTCGGATGCGGGATCACCGTGCAGGACGGAATTTTCGCCACCCTCTTCGTAATTCAGGACAAGGGACACGGCGATCCGCGCGTTGCCGGGCCATCGGGCATCGGGGGGGGTGGCCCCGTATCCGGTCATGTCGCGGGGGTATCGGTGGGTCACGGGGGGCCTGTCGGTAAGCGGATCCTGAAAGCAGGCTAGGCAGTTCGGGGAACAGAGGAAAGGGTTTTTGCGCATTGCGTTTGGTGCGATTGGGTGGTGCGATGCGGGACGGGCAGCGGAGGGAGGCTGAGATGGGGAACGGACGTCTGACAACACATGTGCTGGATACGGCGCGGGGCAGGCCGGCGGCGGGGGTGAAGATCATCCTGTACCGCGTCACGGGCGACACGCACCGCAAGATCATGGAAACGGTGACAAATGCGGACGGGCGCACGGAGGGGCCGATGCTGGCGGGCACGATGTTCGAGGCGGGGCAGTATGAGCTGATGTTTTTTGCGGGCGAATATCTGCGCAGCACGGGACAGGG
>JANMDH010000115.1:0-1624 GCA_031376195.1 Gemmobacter sp.
AAGACGGCGGCGCGCTGAACCTTGTCTATGGAGTCAACCACCACCTTTATGATCCGACCCTGCATGACACCCTCACCGCCGCAAGCTGCACAACCAACTGCCTCGCCCCAATCGTCAAGGTGATCCACGAAGGGATCGGCATCAGACACGGGTCGATCACCACGCTCCACGATGTGACCAACACCCAGACCCTCGTCGACCGCCCCGCAAAAGACATGCGCCGCGCGCGGTCCGCCCTGTTGAACCTGATCCCCACCACAACCGGGTCGGCCACCGCGATCACCCTGATCTACCCCGAACTGACAGGCCGCCTGAACGGCCACGCCGTCCGCGTGCCGCTGCTCAATGCCTCGCTTACCGATTGCGTGTTTGAACTGGCCCGCCCAACGACGGTTGCCGAGGTCAACACCCTGTTCGCCGCCGCCGCCGAGGGGTCGTTAAACGGCATTCTGGGATACGAGGTGCGCGAACTGGTATCGTCCGATTACACCAACGACCCCCGCTCCTGCATCATCGACGCCGCCAGCACAATGGTGGTCAACGGCACGCAGCTGAAGATCTTCGCCTGGTACGACAATGAATGGGGTTATGCCTGCCGTCTGGCCGACATCACCCGTATGGTCGCGGGGATGATGTGACCGATCCCCAAACGCCCGCTGCCAACCCCCTGCGCGCCTACGCCGCCGTCACCGCCGCCTATTGGGCGTTCATGCTGTCGGATGGCGCACTCCGCATGCTCGTCCTTTTGCATTTCAACGCGCTTGGCTTCACTCCGGTTCAGCTTGCCTGGCTGTTCCTGCTCTATGAACTGGCGGGGATCGTCACCAACCTCGCCGCCGGCTGGATTGCCGCACGCTTTGGTCTTGCCGCCACGCTTTACGCGGGGCTTCTGCTCCAGATCGCGGCACTTGTCGCCCTGACAGCACTTGATCCCGCCTGGTCGATCTTTGCCTCCGTGACATTTGTCACCGCCGTGCAGGGCGTCTCCGGCGTCGCCAAGGATCTGGCCAAGATGTCGTCGAAATCAGCCGTCAAGGTGCTTGCCCCCAAAGGCGATGGCAGCCTGTTCCGCTGGGTCGCAGCCCTGACCGGATCAAAGAACGCCGTCAAAGGCTTGGGCTTTTTCCTCGGTGCGGCTCTCCTCGCCCTTGCCGGGTTCAACGCCGCTGTCTGGGGCATGGCGGGCGTTCTGACAGCCATCCTGATCGCCGTCGCACTCTTCATGCCCGACGGCCTGCCCGCCCGCGACAAAGGCGCCCGCTTTTCCGGCTGGCGCTCACCCGATCCGCGCATCAACCGTCTCGCGCAGGCCCGCCTGTTCCTTTTCGGCGCACGCGACGTCTGGTTCGTTGTCGGCGTTCCCATCTATTTCCAGACCGTCCTGTCCGATGGCACCCCCGATGGCCGCCGCGCCGCATTTTTCCTGATTGGTGGTGGCATGGCCCTCTGGATCATCGCCTACGGGGCCGTGCAGGCCGCAGCCCCCCGCCTGATCCGTGCCAGGGACGAGGCGGCGATTGTCGGTGCTGCAAGTCTCTGGGCCGGTTGGCTCATCCCCATTCCGCTCATGTTGGCCGCACTTGCCTTTCTGGCGGGCGACCCTGCCCCTTGGCTCAGCTTTACC
>JANMDH010000124.1:0-6019 GCA_031376195.1 Gemmobacter sp.
AGGAAAAGCTGCAAGAGGCGATTGAAAAGCTGGACGAGCTGTAAGCGGGGCGTTCAGGCAGGATGACGGGGCCGCGCCGTAGGGTGCGGCCCCTTTTCATTGGCGGTCAGAACACTTTGGAGACGGGCAGGCCAAGCGCCAAGGACCCGGTATATTCATACTGCGCGTCGCGCGTCATCGGGTGATAACGGGCCCCCTGAACGTCGCGGAAACGACGCTCCAGCCCGGCGTCGCGGTAGAAACCCGCGCCACCCGCAAGTTCCATGGCGAGTTCCACCGTACGGATGGCGTTTTCCTCGACCAGACGGCGGCCGATCATCACGTCGTTTATGGTGGTTTCGGACGGGGCGTTGCGTTCGGCGGCCTCGACCATGGAGCGGTGGGCAAGTTGGGCTGCGCGCAGGGTGGTGTCCATCTGGCCTGCAAGCCGTGCGGCGCGGGCAGTGGGGGCGCGTTTGGTGGCAAGGCCAAGTGCGATGTCACGCGCGCTTTCGGCGACACCAAGATAGACAGCATAGATCAGCGGAAAGGCGATGGTGCCGATGATCTGGAAGACGGGATGCCATTCGCCGGCCTTGCGTTTCAGGGCAATCTTGTCATCCGGGATGAACAGGTCGTCGATCTGTATATCATGCGACCCGGTGCCGCGCATGCCAAGCGTGTGCCAAGTGTCGAGGATGCGAATTTCGGGGGTCTTCATCGGGGCTGCGAAATGCACGACGAAGGGGCCGCCTTCTTCATTGGAAACAGCGCCGGTGACCAGCAGATTGCCGGTGGGCGCGCCGGAGATGATGGATTTGCGCGCGGTGATGCGGTAGCCACCATCGACCTTTTGGGCGGTGCCGGACCCGCCGACCCAATCGGCGCCGCCGCTGGAAAGAAGAAACAGCCGCTCGGCCGCGACGCGTTTGAGAAGTGGTTCGACGGCGGCCTTGGCGGGGGGGGCATGGTGCCAGCGCCAGGCGGGAATCGCGACCTGATGGGTGTGCATTGCAAAGGACAGGGCGGTGGAGCCGCAGGCCCGCGCGATGATGCGCAGCATGTCGCACAGGTCCGCAATAGTTGCGCCGCCGCCGCCCAATTCCGTGGGGACACTGATTTCCAGAAGGCCGGCATCGCGCAACCGTTGGAAATTGTCGGCAACAAAGCTGTCGGCGGCATCATGGCCCGCCGCCATGGATGCAAATTCGGGGGCGAGTTCTGTTGCGATTTCGGAGGCGGTTTGAGCTGCCCCGGGGAGTTTCGGCTTGGCTGTCAATGTCGTGTCCATCGTGAAGCACTCCTGAAAATGACGCTGTGACGGCAGATTGCGCCGGACGGTGTTGAAATTCCACTACAGGAAATGGAGTTGGCAGACGGGGTTGTGAGGCGCATGCTGTGCGAGAGGGATGGATGTGCGGGGAGCGGTTGGATGATGGAACGTGGGGGATATGGGCAGTTCTGCCCGGTTGCGATGGCGTCCGAAGTGCTGTGTACGCGGTGGACACTGTTGATTTTGCGGGAGTTTCTGTGCGGCAGTACGCGGTTCAGTGATCTTCAGCGGGGGGTTCCGAAAATGTCGCCGACCCTGCTTTCAAAGCGGTTGAAAGAACTGCAGGCCGCCGGGGTGATCACCATGGTCACAACGACACGTGGGCCGGAATACCATTTGACAGAGGCGGGCGATGACCTGCGTCCGGTGATCATGGGGGTGGGATTCTGGGGTCAGAAATGGGTGGAATCGCAGCTTTCCTTAAGGAATCTGGACCCTTCGCTGCTGATGTGGGACATTCGCAGGCATCTTGATCCGCGCCCGTTACCACCGCGTCGCTGCACGATACAGTTTCTGTATCCCGAACTGGCCCCCGCGAGCCGTAACTGGTGGCTGATCGTTGATGCGGGGAAATGCGATCTGTGTCTGGATGACCCGGGATACGAGGTGGACCTTCTGATCGAATGCTCGTTGCGGGTGATGACGGGCGTCTGGATGGGGTTGACGGATATTCGCCGCGAAATGGCGGCGGGCCGCCTGACCGTGGATGGGGATCCCGCCATTGACCGGGTGATGCAGCAATGGCTGGGGCTAAGCCCGTTTGCGAAGGGCGAACGGCGGGCTGCGTAACGCCTTGCAGGTTCAGCCGCCATCCAGCGCCGACCTTCGATTTCGGGGCTTGGGTCGATGCGTTTGAACGTTTTTCAAAACGGGTGAATTTTGTTGCATTCTGCAGCGCAGCAATTATTCTGAAGTTGGCGAAAGCCATATTCCCATAGAATCAGGCCTGAAAACCCGATGTGACCGTTTCGGTTGCATCGCGATGAAGGCTGCAGGAAGGATCATGACATGAATATTGAGATGGCCCGCAGTTTTGCGGAAAGCGCGCACATGGGGCAAGTGCGCAAGGACGCGGCGCAGACGCCGTATGTGGCGCATCTGGCGGAGGTGGCGGGGCTGGTGACGGGCTTTGGCGGGACGCCTTCGGCGATCATGGCGGCATGGCTGCATGATACGGTGGAGGATTGCGATGTGCAGCCTGCGGATTTGTCGGCGCGGTTCGGGGCACATGTGGCGCGGCTGGTGATGGAGATGACGGACGACAAATCGTTGGATTACGCGACACGCAAACAGGTGCAGGTGGCGCAGGCGCCGCACAAGTCGCCGGAGGGGATGCTGATCAAGATCTGCGACAAGTTTGCGAATGTGCGGTCGGTAGCGGACAGTGAACCGGTGGAGTGGACGGTTGCGCGGCAGGCGGCCTATCTGGATTGGGCGGAATCGGTGGTGGCGGGGTTGCCGGCGGGGGCCGAGGTGGCAAAGGCGGCTTTTGCGGCGCAACTGACGGTGTCGCGCCGGGTGGTGGCGGCGCGGTCGGCACGCGCGGCCTGAGGATCAGAGGGCGGCGAGGGTTTTAGCGGCCCCTTCGAGCAGCTTCAGGCTTGCCCGGATGTGGTCCTGCCACTTCGGCCCCCGCGATAGCGCATCGTGATAGGCGGCCTTCAGATCTTCCGGGCGATCAACGGCCAAGGCCCGGATCAGGAAATCAGCTTGAAGGCGGTCTTTGCGTGACTTGGTGACATCTGGTCCGCCTTGTCTGCGGTTAGCGACGATGAGTTTGTGGATCGCATAGCGTTCCGGGCGGGGAATTTGAACAAGGACGCCCGAGCGGTAAAGGGCGGCGGCCTTGATCGGTTCTGCGATCAGATAGTTCAAGAAATGAAGTGATTGAGCCGAAACCCCAAGGGATTTAAGATTACGGATATCTTCCTCATCGCGAAATGAAGGGGTTAGAAATTCGACCAGTGTGTCGGATTTGCTTTGCCGCCAGCGCCAAACAGAGTTTTTCTTGAGTGATGGAACAGGTGCGAATTCCAGATCGGTGAAGGTTGCGGCAAGTGAACCTTCCACTTCGTCGCCCAAGGCAAGAGACAAACGTTCAAACTGGGCAATATCTATGTCGCCCGTTTGTGTGAGTTGGTCGAAGGTAAATTGAAGGCCAAGTTCACCTTCATACAGTCGGAATGCCTGCGTTCCGACGATTGTGCCGCCCATCCGGAAGACGCCTATCTTTGCCATCGAGTAGAGAATGGGACCGCTTACGGTATCGGTCGGCGTCATCCCTTCCGCACGAAGGAGCCTGACCAAGCGGGCCTGATGGGCGCGCGCCTGATCAGTTGACGCGCGTTGGTTTTCGCGTTCAGCCATATAGGCCGAAGTTTCTGGGTTGTCTTCGCCCAGGTATCGCTTTTTGACGGTATTGCCGATGCGCAATCGTTCATACCAGTAGGCGCGCGCGCCGCGCTGTTCGCGAAATGCCGCCCCCCCGGTGCCGCCAAGTTCTGAACGGTACAAACTACGGTCGAGATCGTGATAGGCATTTTGCGCTGTGGTGCTGAGACGGATCGGAATCATATTTGGTTCACCGTTGTGGTCACTAGCGGCATTGTACCACAAAAATTATTTTTGTGGTACACGTTTCATGTACTACAAAAATAAATTTTGTAGTACATGAAAAAACCGCGCCGATTGCCCGGCGCGGTTTTATCGGTTCAAACGGAAAGATCAGTCGCGACCGAGATCGGCACCGTCCTGGGCTGCGCCCATTTCGTCGAACAGTTCGGCAATCTCGAATTCGGCCGCGGCTTCCGCCTCGGCTGCGAGTTCCTGGATTGACTTGCCTGCGGCCTGAAGTTCGGCCTCTTCCGCGGAACGGGCCACATTCAGGGTGATCTTGGCGACCACTTCGGGGTGCAGCACGACCGATACGGTGTGCAGACCCAGATCCTTGATCGGACGGTCGAGCACCACCTGACCACGACCCACGGTAAAGCCGCCCATCGTGGCAGCCTCGGCTGCGTCGCGGGTGGTGACGGAGCCGTAAAGCGCGCCGGCATCGGAGGCGGAGCGGATGATGACAAAGGCCTGACCGTCGAGCGTGGCGGCGATGGCATCCGCCTCTTTCTTGGTTTCCAGGTTCTGAGCCTGCAGTTGGACCTTACGCTCTTCAAACGACTTGATGTTGTTTGTGTTGGCGCGCAGGGCTTTGCCTTGTGGCAAGAGGAAGTTGCGGGCGTAACCGTCCTTGACGTTCACGACCTCGCCCATCTGGCCGAGTTTGGCCACGCGCTGAAGAAGGATGACTTGCATGATATGTGCTCCTTACTTCACGGCATAGGGCAGCAGGGCGAGGAAACGCGCGCGCTTGATGGCGGTTGCGAGTTCACGCTGCTTTTTCGCCGAGACGGCGGTGATGCGGGACGGGACGATCTTGCCACGTTCAGATATATAGCGCTGAAGCAGGCGAGTGTCCTTGTAGTCGATCGCGGGTGCATTGTCGCCCGAGAAGGGGCAGACTTTGCGGCGACGGAAAAACGGTTTGTTTGCCATTTGGCTTGTCCTTTCCTATCTGATCAACGACGCGGTGCGCCACCGAAGCCGCCGCGGTCACCACCACGGTCGCCACGGTCGCCGCTACGCTCTGGACGGTCCCCAAACGAGGGGCGTTCGCGACGTTCGCCGCCAAACCCGCCTTCGGGACGATCGCCGCGTTCGCGGTCATCGCGTTTCTGCATCTGGACCGACGGGCCCTCGACATGGGCATCGACCTTGATGGTCAGAATACGCATCACATCGTCATGCAGGCGCATCAGGCGTTCCATTTCCTGAACGGCGGCCGAAGGCGCATCCGTTTTCAGAAAGGCGTAGTGGCCCTTGCGGTTTTTGTTGATCTTGTAGGCCATCGTTTTGACGCCCCAGTATTCGTTTTCAACGACTTTGCCGCCGTTGTCCGCGAGGACGGTCGAGAAATGTTCGATGAGACCTTCGGCTTGCGTGTTGGACAAATCCTGACGCGAGATAAAAACATGCTCATATAGGGGCATGCGAACTCCTGTTCTGTGATGTGCATTTCATAGATCGAACGAACCTGCCGCGGATCGATCACGAGAGGCTGCACCGGTTTATAGGGGTGCGGCAGGAAGTGTGGGTGATACGATGGGTTGAGGGGTTGTGCAAGGGGTGTGATATCACGCGTGTTACGATTGGTAAGCCATTGTAATATATAGATTTAGATACTGGCATTCACGAAATTTTAACTGTTGGGAGGCGTTTTCTGGGAGAAAACAGGGGGCTGTCTGCCCCCTCGGCGCCTAGCGCGCCTCACCCCCGAGGATATTTTTGCCAAAATGAAAGCGGAAGAGTTCAGACCTTAGTGTGTAGGCGGTCTTGTTGCCAGTGTGCGAGGTCGGCGATGGAGCGGTTTGAGGCGAGGTAGCGTTGCCAAGCCTGTGCTTCATGCGCCACGATGCCGAGTTCCCAGACGCAGAAGGTGGGGCGCAGGTTTGGGGCAGTGGCATAGGCGGGATCAAAGGCCGCGAAACCTACGAGGCCGGTGTCGATGTAGTAGACGGATTGCCACAACTCGTTGTTGCCGCGCCAAGTGCTGATCAGCAGAAAGGCAAAGCTGGGGCTACATTGGTGCAGGATTGCGAAGCCTGCGTGATCATCCGCAAGAGCGGCGGCGAAACCGTGTAGGGCACTTTGCGC
>JANMDH010000125.1:0-2629 GCA_031376195.1 Gemmobacter sp.
CGCCCGCCCCTCGGCCACGGTCAACGATGACGCCGCCCGGAACGCCGTATCCGACCACAGCACGATTGTCTGCACCGCCTGTGACAGCGCCAGCACTTCGGCAGGAACCGCCGTCAGATGCGCATCCATCCGCAGGAAGACGAAGGCCGCCTTGATCGCACCACCCTCATCAAACCGGAAAATCCGGTACTGGTTCGCCCCTGCCGCCTTCAGCCGCGCCACCAATCCCGCCAATTCCGGTACCAGCTTGTCCAGATGCGGCACCTCCGTCAATTCCGCCCAATCCCGGCAGAAGAACAGCATCAGGTTCGCCCCCAGTTCCGGGTCCGCCTCTGCCATATGGTGCCCGGCCAAGGCCACCACCGCTTCGAATGCACCTTTCACAATTCCCAGTGTCCGGTCATCGACCCCGAAAACCACCGGCACAATCGACCGCCCCCACCGCGCGAACAGATAACTTCCATCCGCCCGCGTAAACAGCGCCTCAATCTCGTCTGCCGTCACGCCCCGCCCTTTCATCTTCGCAAAAATATCCCTGCCGGAGGCTCCCTCGCCCGCCAAAAACATCGCCACCCCCAGCAAAACACAGCCCCCGAAACGGCCCTGAAATGCGGAAAAACAGGATGAACGGACCCTCAACAGAATTCACATAATCGTTCATCATCAGTTACTTGCCATATATTGCACGCGTGCAAGCCCTCATCCCTCGAACAGATCCGATTGCCCGGGGGCCTTTGGCGGCTCCAGCCCCAGATGCCGCCACGCCCGCGCCGCGAGCATCCGCCCCCGTGGCGTCCGCTGGATCAGACCCATCTGCAGCAGATAGGGCTCGATCACCTCCTCGATCGCATCCCGCGCCTCGCTCAGCGCTGCGCTGATTGTCTCCACCCCCACCGGGCCACCCCCATAGTGATCCGCCAGCAGGCTCATGTACCGCCGGTCCGCCCCGTCGAGGCCAAGATGATCCACCCCCAACCGCGTCAACGCCCGGTCCGCGATCCCCTGCGTCAGCCGCCCGTCGCCTTCCACCAGCACGAAATCCACCACGCGGCGCAGCAATCGCCCTGCGATCCGCGGCGTCCCCCGCGCCCGCCGCGCAATTTCCAGCGTCCCCCCCGCATCCGCCGGAATGCCCATCAACCGCGCCCCGCGCTGCACGATATGATCAAGCTCATCCTCGGTATAGAACTGCAACCGCGTCGGAATTCCGAACCGGTCCCGCAGCGGCGTCGTCAGCAGGCCCAGCCGCGTCGTCGCCCCCACCAGCGTGAACGGCGGCAAATCAATCCGCACCGTCCGTGCCGCAGGCCCCTCGCCAATCACCAGATCCAGCGCAAAATCCTCCAGCGCCGGATACAACACTTCCTCGACCAGCGGCGACAACCGGTGAATCTCGTCGATGAACAAAACGTCACGCGGTTCCAGATTGGTCAGGATTGCCGCCAGATCCCCCGCCCGCGCCAGAACCGGGCCGGAGGTCATCCGGAACCCTACCCCCAGTTCCCGTGCCATGATCTGCGCCAAAGTGGTCTTCCCCAACCCCGGCGGCCCATGGAACAGGGTGTGATCCATCGCCTCGCCCCGCATCTTGGCGGATTCGATAAACACCGCCAGATTGGCCCGCGCCTCCGCCTGCCCCACGAATTCCGCGAGGGTCTGTGGCCGCAGCGCGCGATCCGCGTCGTCCGGCAAAGGTTCAGGGCGCAGGGCCGGGTCTGAAGTCATCTTACACCTTCGGTGCCAGACGCCGCAGCGCCAGCCTGATAAGCGTCCCCGTATCGGCTTCCACATTCTCCGCCGCCACCAGCGACACCGCCTCGGCAGCATCGCCCTGACCGTAGCCAAGGTTCACCAGCGCTGACAAGGCATCCGCCGTAAAAGCCACCCGCGACGGGGCCGCGACTGCCACTGCACGCGGTGCGCTTACCGTCTCGATCACCGCATCCTCCACCGCCGCTGCCTGCATCCCGCCCCCCATCGCCATCGCCGCAGGCGCTTTCGATTTCAACTCCAGCACAACCCGCTGCGCAATCTTTGGCCCGATCCCCTGTGCCGCCTGAATGGCCCGTGCGTCCCCCAAGGCAATCGCCCGGGCCGCCCCTTCCGCCCCCAAAGCCCCGAGGATCGATAACGCCGCCTTCGCCCCGACCCCCTGCACGGACATCAGCAACCGGTGCCATTCCTTTTCATACAAGGTCGGGAACCCGAACAGTTGCAACAGATCTTCCCGCACCAGCAGTTCCGTATAAAGCGCCACCGCCTCGCCCACCCTTGGCAGGCTTGCCAACGTCCGGTCGCTGACATGCACGATATACCCCACCCCCCGCACGTCGATCAGCACATGATCCGATGCCCGGTAATCGATCCGCCCTGCGATTTTCCCGATCATCCCGCCGCTTTCATCAGTGCCGCCTGCAACCGCCCCGCCGATTGGCTGTGATGCGCATGGCAGATCGCAATGGCCAAGGCATCCGCCGCATCCGGCCCCGCGATCACGACGCCTGGCAGATGCAGCCGCACCATATGGTCCACCTGCACTTTCGCCGCATGACCCACCCCGACCACTGTCTTTTTCACCGCATTCGGCGCGTATTCCCCCACCGTCAGCCCGAACTGCGCCGGCACCAGC
>JANMDH010000169.1:0-13402 GCA_031376195.1 Gemmobacter sp.
GGATGGCCACCACCACGACGACCAGCGGCACGCTTTGCATGATGGCCGCCATGTTGGCGAGCGGCATGTTCATGAGCGCCGAAATGAACATGAAGCCCGCCGCGAGGTCAAGGATGGAGCGCAGCAGCACGGCCCGCGAAAAAATCATTGGCGTCTGCCGCAGGATGCCCTGCTGGGTGCAGATGATGAGCAAGAAGATGCTGGACAGGAGGCCGAGGACGGCCATGATCTGGCCCACGGGCAGCGTATTGCCGATGATCTTGATGAAACTGTCACCGCAGACAAAGCACGCCGTGCACAGGACCATGTAGAGGCCCGCCTGGACAACATGATTCTGGCGCGAAAGCATGGCGGGGGTGTAGCGCAGCGGGGGCGGAAGGTCTAGCGGGGGTGTATTCAATGCGTATTCGATGCGTATGTTTTCCGTATTCGATGCGTATGTACGGGGCGTGGGTCTGCAACCGTCTTGAGAATGTGACGCGTCAGGCGTATCATCAGAACATTGAGTGAACATTTGGAGGCTGACATGACATTGAATGAAATCGGACACGAACTTGTTGCCGGGTGCCGTGAGGGTCGGGAACGGGCCAATCTGGACCGGCTGTATGCGCCCGGCGCGGTGTCGGTTGAGGCCGCTGATATGGGTGGCGGTCGGGAGTCGGCGGGCATTGCGGCGATCCACGGCAAGCATGATTGGTGGCAGAACGCCCACACGATTCACGGCACGTCCGTGGAAGGGCCATTCATGCACGGGGACGACAGGTTCGCCGTTATGTTCGACATGGATGTGACGAACAAGGAAAGCGGCCAGCGCATGCAGATGCGGGAGGTCGGGGTCTATCATGTTGCGGATGGAAAGATCGTGCGCGAGGAATTCTTCTACACGATGTGAGGGCCGGGGCGGCGGAGTGCTGTTCCGTCCAGCGCCTGCCGCCCCAGTTCCGTCCCGAAATGCTGGCTCTGGCTGAGGTCGGGGAACCTTGTGCGCATGTCATCGGACAGGTCGGGGGGGAGCCGGGAGAGGGTTGCTTCGGTAATGAGCAGGCTTTCGACGGGAATCCCTTCGGCATAGATGATTTCGTGCTGATCGAAGACGAGGGCGAAGTAGTCGGTGAAGCCGCCACTGCGGAGATAGACGGTATCGTCGTTGATCAGGTGACGGGCCTGAACAAGGACTTCGGAGGGGCCAATGCGCCCGGCGCGGCGCTGATAGAGAAACATGCGGTGATGCTGGCTGACGATCAGGTCGCCGATGTTGCCAAGCGCGCCTGCGGCGATCACGACAGGGGCGAAGGGGCCGAGGGCGCGGAGCGTGGCGCGGCCAACCCAACGCAGGGGTTGGGGGCCGTGATCGCGGGTCAGGATCAGATCGCCGGGCTGCAGGGTTTCAATGGGGCGGGGGCTGCCTGCGGCCAAGGCGACGCGGGTGCCGCGACCGAAGGACAGGCAGAGGAGATCGGTGAGCTGAGCCGCGCGGGGGGCGGTGTCAATGCTGAGCAGGGTATAGTCGCGGGCGGGGGCGATGGGGGAAAGGGGAAGGGCGAGGAGGGGGCCTTGGGGGCCGAGTTGGAGGAGGAGGAGATCCACGCGGGCCCCGTCGTCAGCCATCAATGTATAGCGGGCGGCAGTGGTGAGGGCCTGCCCGGGTTTGCCTGCGTCGGAGCCATGGGCGATGCGTTGGGTGGCCCCCTGGCCTTCGACGACAAGGCGAAGGGGGGTGGCGGCAGGGTCGAGTTCATAGATATCGCCCGCGCAGACTGCATCGGGCAGATCGAGCGGATCACCGGAATTGACGCCGGAGGTGACAAAAATATCCTGTGCGTCAAAGACCATGCAGGCCTGGGGGGGGTGGGCGGTGGGGACCGGGGCGGGTATCTGGGTCATCGGATGCTCCGGTCCTGTCGGGATTTGTAACAGCATAGAGATTGAGGCGTGGCAGACAAGGCGTGTGGACCACAAGTCGCGGGCTGGACTTGGCAGGCGGGGTTGGTAGATTTGGTGCAAACAGGGGGATACGGCATGGATCTGGGAATTGCGGGAAAACGGGCGCTGGTGTGCGCGTCATCGAAGGGCCTGGGGCTGGGCTGTGCGGAAGCACTGGCCGAGGCGGGGGTGCATCTGGTGATGAACGCGCGGGGGGCCGAGACGCTTCATACCGAGGCTGAGCGGCTGCGGGCGCGGTATGGGGTCGAGGTGACAGCGATTGCAGCGGATGTGACGTCGGAGGCGGGGCGCGGGCAGGTCGTGGCGGGGGCGGGGGTGGTGGACATTCTGGTGACGAACGCCGGGGGACCGCCGCCGGGGATGTGGTCGGACTGGGGGCGGGACGATTTCATCCGGGCGCTGGACGCGAACATGCTGACGCCAATTGCCCTGATGACGGTGCTGTTGCCGGGGATGATGGAACGGGGCTGGGGGCGGGTGGTGAACATCACGTCGATGTCGGTGAAGGCACCTGTGGCGCAGCTGGGGCTTTCGAACGCGGCGCGGACGGGGCTGACGGGGTATGTGGCGGGCACGGCGCGGCAGGTGGCGGGACGGGGGGTGACGATCAACAACCTGCTGCCGGGAATTCACGATACGGACCGGGCGGTGGCGCTGGACAGCGGGGTGGTGAAGGCACGGGGGATCACGATGGATCAGGCGCGCACAGAGCGGATGGCGGGGATACCGGCGGGGCGGTACGGGACGGTGGCAGAATTCGGGGCGGCCTGCGCGTTTCTGTGTTCGCAGCAGGCAGGGTTCATCGTGGGGCAGAATATCCTGCTGGACGGGGGGGCGGTGAACGCGACGCTGTAAGCGGGGGGGGCATTAGGAATGGCGATGGCGAAGGGGACAGGATTGCTAAAGCGACTGTGTTCACGAGTTTGACCCATATCGCAGCCCTTCAGGTGCTGCCCGTATCCTTATCGGTTCCAAAGCCTTTACCGCCATCGGGCAGGTGCATGTGGTCCAGAAGGCGGGTGAGCGTTGGGTGAAGGTGAATATGGATGCGGACAGGGCGGCGGAGATGCGGATCGTGCTGACGGGCACGCGGGGACTGAGGGCGGGGATTTCATAGTGTAAGCAGCGGGTGCAAAGCGGAGTGAAAGACTTTTGCGCATCGGCCCAGCCTCTGGGGTTTTTGGTTTCGGATGCGGCGGTCGCGAAAGTGCAGTTTCATGACGATGTGGTCGGTGGCCACACGTCCGTCCCCAGAAGTGTCGCCTTGCAGTTTGCCTTGAACCAGCGGGTGGCTTCCATCACAGTTTCAAGGTGACGATATCGTGGCGGAACATAAATGCGGTAAGTGCCGACCCGCCGGATGGCCCCGAACGGCGTGATCAGCCGTCCGGCATCTATGGAATCACGGATCACATCCACGGGTGCGATGGCTGATCCGACGCCGGCCTCTGCGGCATCCATCGTAAAGTGCATACGCTCGTATTCACGGATGCCGCTGAACGGTGGGTTGGCGCCACCTTCTGCCACCCAACTTTCCCAGATTCTGGGGCGGCTTTTGGGGACCAGTCGCGGAATGTCGGCAAGGCAGGCCTCAAGGGTCGGGTATTGTTCAAGCCGGAGGGGACTGACGACCAGCCCGAACCGTTCTGGCATCAAGTGGACATATCGGGCACCTTCGACATGCGACAAGGCCCCGACACTGATGAACATGGTTATGGTCGGATCGGCCAGATCGGGGACGTTGTCCCAAGTGGCCAGATGGATCGGGGTTACGCCCAGCTGGGCCTGAAGGTCGCTTTGCCGGGGGATGAGCCAGCGCAGAAGAAAGGTGGCCGGGGCCGCAATGGTGAAAGGCTGCCCTTTGATTTCACGTGTTAATATTTCACCGGCGGAGCGCAGGCGCGCCAAGGAGGCCCTGACGTTGTCCGAAAAAACAAGGCCGGGTTCGGTCAATTTGACTTGGCGGTGCAACCGTTCAAAAAGGGGGACGCCAGACGCTTCTTCCAGCTGCCGAATGAGACGGCTGACAGCGCTGGCGGTCACGGACAGCTCGTTCGCTGCAGCCTTGAAACTTCCCCGTCGCGCCGCCGCCTCGAATGCCCGAATGGCGGCAAGATGGTTAAGGGGGTTGAATTCTCGAACTGTCATCGGGATCCATTCATTCATCTGATCGAACAGTTGGCCCGCAGGCCCGCCGGTTTGACATGATAAAAAATCACCCGAATGTCAAAACATCATCTGTGTTGCGATGCAACTTTTCAGATGTAGATCCGTGAAAAAAATTGGTGAATTCATAAACTTATATCGGAATGGCGGTCTTTCGGCCGAGGGTTGAGTTTCATTGAAGCGTCACACTATGGATGCGACACACTGCAAGCGTGTTTGTTTACCATTTAAATAGTTTGTCCAACCCGGTGGAACGACAGCGATTTTTGCGGTCCATCGGGTTGGCTTGACCAGACAAGAATGCGTGAGTTAACGAGGTTTGATCTGATGACGATGATGCAAACAGTGATGGAGGCGCGCCCGGCAATCGGGATCACGCTGCGCAATGTCTGCAAGGTCTGGGGCGAAAGCAACGCGGTTGATGATGTCAGCCTTGAGATCGAGGCGGGTAAATTCACGGCGATCCTCGGCCCGTCCGGATGTGGCAAGTCGACGACGTTGCGCATCATCGCCGGGTTGGATCAGGCGACGTCGGGGCAGGTATTGATGGGGGGGCGTGATGTATCGCGGGCTCCACCGTCGCAGCGCGACATCGCGATGGTTTTTCAATCCTACGCGCTGTTTCCGCATCTGACAGTTGCGGAAAACATCGCGTTTGGGATGAAAGTACGCGGGGTCGGTCGTGCGGAACGGATGCATAAGCTGGAGCGCGCGGCAGATATTCTGGCATTGGGGCCTCTGCTGGCGCGAAAGCCATCGCAGCTGTCGGGCGGACAGCAGCAGCGGGTTGCCCTTGCACGGGCGATTGTATCGGAGAAGTCGGTTTTTCTGATGGATGAACCGTTGTCGAACCTCGATGCAAAGCTGCGGCACGAAATGCGCGAGGAAATTCGTAGCCTGCAACGGTCGCTGGGTGTGACGATGGTCTATGTCACGCATGATCAGATCGAGGCGGTGACGATGGCGGATCACGTCGTGCTGATGAACCGCGGGCGGATCGAGCAGTCAGACACGCCAAGGCGTCTGTATGAGCGGCCAGCGACGTTGTTCGCGGCTTCATTCATTGGAACACCGCCGATGTCCGTGTTCGATCAGATCGCCGTGAATGCGGATGCGGTGGATGCGGTGGAGCTGTCAGCCAGATTGCAAGGCACAGGTGTGCGTCTGGGGGTCCGGCCGGAGGCGTTGATGATCGCGCCAACGGGGACAATTCAGGCCAAGGTGCTGCACTGCGAATATCTTGGATCGGATACCCTGGTGACCTGCGAAGCGGGCGGCCAACGGCTGTCGTTGCGCGCGGATGGATCCAAATCTTTTGCGCGCGGCGAGGCTTTGACACTGGGGTTTCGTGCCGCTGATCTGCACGTCTTTGATCGTGCAACGGGCAGTCGGCGTGATGATCTTGCGCACTGTATTCGTGGGGGATTGAGCCCGGCCTGATGCCGAACATCTGATCGGATGTCGGTCTTTCGATCCCGGATCATCCATCCGCCGCACGCCACACTTTAACTTTTGTAGCCCCTGAAAGGACTGACTATGTCGTTGTTGTCTTCGAAACTTTCTGCAACTGCTGCATTCGCGCTTTTGCTTGGCATGGCGCCAGCATTTGCCACTGAACTTGAGTTTTATTTCCCCGTCGCGGTTGGTGGCCCGGCTGCAGAAACGGTTCAGCAGCTGACCGACGCCTACGTCGCGCTGCACCCGGACATGAAGATCACTGCAGTTTACACGGGTTCTTACCGGGACACGAGCACCAAAGCCCTGACGGCTGCCCGTGGTGGCAACTCGCCACAGCTTGCCGTGCTTTTGGCCAATGATCTTTTTACGTTGATTGACGAAGACGTGGTTGAGCCGTTTGACGATCATGTGTCCGAGGCTGACAAGACCGAATGGTTTGGCGCGTTTTATCCGGCATTCATGGCGAATGGTCAGACTGGTGGAATGACCTACGGCATCCCATTCCAGCGGTCGACGCCGGTCTTGTTCTGGAACAAGGCCGCGTTCAAGGAAGCGGGGCTTGATCCAGAAAAAGCACCGGAAAACTGGGCCGAAATGGTTGAGTTTGGTCAGAAACTGACGACCAAGGATGCGTCGGGGAACGTCGTTCGCTGGGGTGTGCGCATTCCTTCGGCAGGGTTCCCTATCTGGCTGTTCCAAGCGCTGACGGCATCCAACGGCCTGAATGTCGGTTCGGAAGATGGCAAGTCGACCAAGTTTGACGATCCGAAATCAATCGAGGCACTGCAATATCTGGTTGATCTGTCGGCCAAGCATGGGGTCATGCAACCGGGTGCGATTGATTGGGGCGCGACGCCGCAGGCGTTCCTTGAAGGTAACGCTGCCATGATCTGGACCACAACCGGCAACTACGCCAACATCCGCGATACAGCGACGTTCGACTTTGGTGTTGGGATGTTGCCTGCCAACACGCAGCGCGGCGTTCCAACGGGGGGCGGCAACTTCTATCTGTTCAAGGATTCGACCGACGAAGAAAAGGCGGCGGCAGTCGATTTTGTAAAGTGGATGACGGAGCCGGAGCAAGCAGCCCAGTGGTCTATTGCGACGGGTTATATCGCACCGCGCGCTGATGCGTGGGAGACCACTGCGATGAAGGACTATGTGGCGAAATATCCGGACGCCTTGGTTGCGCGCGATCAGCTGGAACATGCGATTGGCGAGATTGCGACTTACGAGAATGCGAAGGTGAACGAGATCATCAACTCGGCGCTTGAAGCGGCTGTTTCAGGAACGATATCGCCGGTTGACGCGCTGACCGATGCCCAAACCAAAGCGGACGCGATCCTGTCGACCTACCGCTAAGTAGCCCCACGGGGAGGCACCTGCCAGTTAATCCCGGCAGGTGCCTCCTTCCATTCGCAAACGTCTGACAGGACTGGCATGAAACGTTTTTTGGAACATCAATGGTGTGTGGCGGGATTGCTGGTGGGGCCTGCACTGATCTTTTTGATGGCCTTTACGCATTGGCCCGCGGTGCGCACGATCTGGAGTTCGTTCCATTCAACGCCGCGCGGCAAGCGTGAGGCGGTTTATGTCGGGCTTGAAAATTACGGCACGATGCTGGCGGATGACGTTTTCTGGAAGGTGCTTGGAAATACTGTCTGGTACGCTGTTCTGACGGTTCCCGCGTCGATGGCGCTTGCCTTGGTGATGGCGCTTTGGGTGAATGACAAGATCAGGGGCGTCGGATTTTTGCGCCTTGCGTTCTTTACGCCGACTGTGTTGCCGCTGATCGCGGTCGGAAATCTTTGGCTGTTCTTCTACACACCCGGGTTTGGACTGATCGATCAGTTCAGATCACTTTTCGGGCTTGGCTCACAAACCTGGGTCGGCTCGCCTGAGACATCTCTGTATGCGATGAGCGCCATTACCGTCTGGAAAGAGGCGGGATTCTTCATGATATTTTATCTTGCGGCGTTGCAGGCCATTCCGCCTGTTCTGCGTGAGGCGGCCGCGATTGAAGGGGCAAGCCCGCTGCAATTCTTTCTGAGGGTCACAGTGCCGCTGTTGATGCCGACAACCCTGTTCGTGTCCGTCAACGCATTGATCAATTCGTTCCGGCTGGTCGATCATATCGTGATGATCACGCAAGGAGGGCCGGACCATGCGTCTACGGTATTGTTCTATTACATTTATGAAGTGGCGTTCACTTATTGGGATACGGCCTATGCGGCCACTTTGACGGTTGTGATGCTGGGGCTTTTGATGGTGATCGGCCTAGGGCAGGTTTTGCTGTTTGACCGGAGGATCCATTACAAATGACCGATGCAACAGAGGTCCTGTTGCCCCAGACGGTGGCGCGCCGGCCTTGGCGCAATCTGGGGCAAATTATCCAGCCCGGATTGGCATGGGTGTTTGCCCTGCTATGGTTTTTGCCGTTGGGGTATGCTGTCTGGTCTGCTTTTCATCCCGCGGCAATCGTGCCCGGCCTGACCAGTCCCCTGACATTGGAAAATTTCGAGACGGCGTGGGGAAAGGCGCCCTTTGCCCGTTACATGTTGAACACGGCTCTGCTGGTCACGATGATCCTGACTGCACAAATCGTGTTTGGGACGTTGGCCGCCTATGCCTTTGCGCGACTGGAGTTTCCGGGGAGGTCGCTGCTGTTCGGCGTTGTGCTGATGCAGTTGTTGATTATCCCTGACATCCTGATGGTCGAAAATTACCGCACCATCAGGATGCTTGGGTTGTTGGATACGATCCTGGCTATTGGACTTCCGTATTTCGCGTCCGGCTTTTGCATCTTTTTGCTGCGACAAACCTTTCTGACCGTCCCGAAAGAACTGGACGATGCGGCGCGGATCGAGGGGTGTTCGCTGCTGGGGGTGCTTTGGCACGTCTATATTCCGCTGGCCAAACCGACCTACGTCGCGTTTGCGCTCGTTTCGGTCAGCCACCACTGGAACGCATTCATCTGGCCGCTGATCGTGACGAATTCGGTCGAAACGCGGCCGGTTACTGTCGGGCTGTCGATCTTTAGTGCACCGGATTCGGGTGTGCAGTGGGCTGTGATCAACGCGGCGACGTTGCTGACGTCAGCCCCGTTGTTGATCGCATTTCTGATTTTTCAGCGACAATTCGTCCAAAGCTTCATGCGCGCTGGCATCAAATAGCGCTGACCGATGGCGGCCAGCGAAACACCAAGAAATGGGGCGCGACCATACGAGTTGTCCCCGAAGAACACCAGGAAGGATTCTTGATATGACAGCCTTGCCGATCGTCGGTGCTGCACTGACCATTGAAGAGTTCGCAGGTTTGCGGGCCTTTATGTTTGACAAGGACCGCGACCTTGAACTTCAGGATTTTCACCGGCCTGACGTTTTGATGAATGGCGTTGACGACCTTGCGCGGCGGGCTGCAGATCTTTTGAAAGGCTATCGTGGACGGATCGGAATTCATGGCCCATTCTGGGATTTCACCATCGCGAACTGGGATCCGGAAGTGCGTACGTTGGTGCAGCGCCGCATGAATGTGGCACTTGATGTCTGTGGTATTATTGGTGGAACGCACATGGTGGTGCATAGTCCGTTTGGCGACTGGGATCACAATAACCTCGATAACTACCCAGGTGCGCGCGATGCCATCCTGACCCGATGTCACCAGACCATGCGCCCCATCGTGGAGCGCGCAGAAGAAATGGGCGTGATCCTGGTAATTGAAAACGTTGAGGATATCGATCCGTTGGCCCGTATCCGGCTTGCCGAGAGTTTTGGATCGAATGCCGTTGCCGTTTCAGTGGATACGGGACATGCCCATTATGTGAACGGCAGTCGGGGCGCGCCACCGGTAGATTACTTCATTAAGCGGGCAGGGGCCTTGCTGCGTCACATCCATTTGCAGGACGCGGATGGACATGCGGATCGTCATTGGGCCATCGGCGATGGAACAATTCTTTGGCCCGCGGTTTTTGCTTCGATCGCTGCTTTGCCTGAACCGCCCCGTCTGATCCTGGAGCTGCGCGATAAATCTTTGATTTCGAAGTCCGTACGCTATCTTAGTGAATTAGGGCTGGCAGAGTAGGCGGTTGTCGTGGTGAAGTTTATTGTTTTATCGGACTTGCACCTGGTTCCGGAGGGCCAGCTTTCATATGGGATTGACACGTTCGGGCGGGCCGAACGGGCGATAGCGAAGATCAATGAAAACCATGCCGATGCGGCCTTTGTGGTGTTTGCGGGCGACATCGCGGATCACGGTGCGCCGGGTGCCTACGTCCGGTTTGCGGCACTTCGCAATCAGCTTCAGGTGCCAAGTTTCGTAACGATGGGAAACCATGATGACAGACAATGCTATCTGGCACATTGCCCCGGTGAGCATTGCCCTGCGACAGGCAGACTTGATCATATGATCGATGCGGGGACGCACCGCGTAATCGTGTTGGATACACTTCAGTCGGGTGAAGCCTGGGGCTGGTTGGAACCTGTGCAACTCGACTGGCTGGCTGCGCGGCTGGACGAAGTACTGGATCGCCCGGTGATCGTGGTGCTGCACCATAATCCGAGCGATTTATCACTGCGCACTGATGCGATCCGCCTGAAGAATGTGGCGCAGTTGGTGGATACTTTGAAGCGTCATCCACGCGTTGAACAGATCATATCGGGTCATGTGCATCTGACAACGGCGGGCAGCCTGGCTGGGATGCCTTTTTGCACATTGGGTGGCAACCATTTCGCGGTGGCCCCTGTCTTGAAGACGAACCCGCGACCCACAGCATTTGACGAAATTTTTCTTGAAGGACCGTCGCAGTTTGCAGTGGTTCTTGGGCTGGAGACCGGGGTGGTTGTGCATTTTGAGAATTACACAGACTGCCACGAGATACTGCCAATCGAGCAGTTTCGCGCTATTTTGTTGCCAGCGTTCGAGGGAATACCCTGATTGCAGCAGATATCTGGATGAGATTTACGCCTACCCGTCGGGTGGTGCGTTACAAACGGAAGCCAGTCGGGGGACGGGTAAAATGGGACGCATCACGTTAGAGCAACTGAGGACCTTTTCGTCTGTCGTTCGGACAGGCGGAATCGTCAAGGCGGCAAAAGAATTGCGTCTTACGCAACCCGCCGTGACGGCACGGATCAAGACGCTTGAGGCGGTGATCGGGGCTCCGTTGCTGGAACGCTCGCGGGAGGGGACGCGGCCGACGCGTCGGGGCGCGCTGTTGTTGCAGCACCTTGATGGGCTGGAGCGGTTAGCAAACAAGATGGAAGAAGACCTTGTAAACCCGGGCGGCGCGGAGGGCATCCTTCGGATCGGCGTTTGCGAAAATGTTGGATTGACCTGGCTGACCGATTGGTTGAGTCAGATTGAATCCACATTCTGTCAGGTCAATATCACGGTCCGCATCGATGAGCCGGTTCGCCTGTTGAGCGCGATGTTGGCACGAGAACTGGACGTCACAGTTTTGCCTGATCCGGGTGATAACGCGAACATCAAGTCTTTGCCGTTGCCGCCGATGGAACTTGGCTGGTATTGTTCAAGCGCGGATAAGCGGGCGGATAGTTCATTGTCTGAGGCGTCCAAGCTGTTCGGATTGCCGGTCATGGCGCATTGGCCAAATTCGCGAGCGTATAAAACTTTGCGTTCTGAAGTTGCGCGTCGTGCGGATGTTCCCATATTCACATCTTCAAGCTATGCAACGACAGCACAGATCGTGTCAGGGGGGCGTGCTGTTTGCGCGTTACCGCGCATGGTAGCGGAACGATTTGTGCAAACGGGACATCTGATGGAGTTTGATCCGGGATGGACCTTGCCCAATGCAGACAGCGTTGTTTGTTATCTTGACGAACCTGGCAGTTTTGTCACTGAAATGGCCGCGGCGATAGGGTGTCGGGTAGCGGTTGCCCACATCAGC
The DNA here is from genome assembly GCA_031376195.1 of Gemmobacter sp. Classification (GTDB taxonomy): domain Bacteria; phylum Pseudomonadota; class Alphaproteobacteria; order Rhodobacterales; family Rhodobacteraceae; genus JANPIX01. The sequence goes on from JANMDH010000169.1 coordinate 11,474, forward strand.
GCCGAGGCTCAAAGCTCGCCCGTTGCGCGCAGTACGATGGCCATGCCTTTGCCTGACTGATATTTGAGATAGGAACCTGGAGGGGCCATCGCGTAGAATTCCCGTGCGATCTTGGGAAGGTTGACGCATTTCGCTTTGGAACGGCGGTATTGTCGGACAAGTTTTGGCACATTTGATCCTTGTGCTTTCATCGCCATATAGGGCACCTGTCCGGGTCTGTAGATCAACCCAACCATCTGGGCCTGCGAATATATGACATGCGTCACCTCACGGATCGTCGGCATCATGGCATCCATCTTGGCTTGCATGGTGCGGGCACCTTTGATCTGAGGATCGCCTTGGGATGATTTGTATTCGCGTTTGATCTCATCTTTAGTCATCCGCATTTGTTTCATGTACAACATGTGTTGTATTTTGAAATCGATGACAGCCATGATGATCAGCCACAACAGCATGACGACGATGGCCTGAATGACCAGGCGGCGAAAGACTGCTGCCAAGCATGCAGGTCCGCATGCCGCCGCCTCTAACGCGTCGCTTAAATTGTAAGTGATCAAGATATAAAGCGTCGTGCCGGCAAAAATGAAATAGGTCAGAAGCCGAAAGAAATTGTAAACGATCGACATTGAAAACATCTGCTTTAACCCGTTAACAGGGTTGAATTTGTTCAGCTTTGGTTCCAATGCCTTGATTGTAAAATTAAACCTGGTCAGGAGAAGGTTGACCATCAGGATAAGTGCGCCGAGCGATAATGCAATGTTAAGGCTGGCTTGAAAAGGCAGCCATGCGGCGTCCATGACCGGGCCGAAGCCATTTTCGAGGTTGCCTGATATGCTTAGAATGGCAGCATCAAAGACACCCGCAACATTCTGTGAAAGCTGGCTGCTGATGCCGAAAGTGATCAGCATGCCGAAGGTCAGCAGGATGGCCTCCAAGATATTCTTATTTTGAGGCAGCTGGCCTTCTTTTCGTGCGTCTTCCAACTTTTTGGAAGTTGGTTCTTCGGTTTTGTCCTCACTCATTTCCAAACAGCCGTTTCAGCATTTCGAGGGATTGCGCGAAGTAACCACTGATGGCGGGGAATGCGGTGTCAACATAGATGACCAGCATCATGCAGGTGATGGTGGTTTTGACCGGCATCCCGAACACCAGTGCATTCAGAGTAGGGGCAGAGCGGGCGACAAAAGCGATGATCACATCCGCCAGCAGCAGCATGCCCGAGATCGGGGCGGCATAGAGGACGCCGACCAGAAACAATTGCCCGGTAAATTGGATGAACAGAACGATTGCCGTATCAGCCAAAGGTGGCAACGGTTCGGCGGGAGGCCATATCTGGGTGCTTTGGAACAGCAAAAGCTGTATCATCAGAAAGCCGCCCGAGGCGAAGAAGAAGGCCCCGAACACCTGTAGAAGAAACCCTGCGGTCAGGGTTGTCTGCGCGCCGAACAATGGGTCCATCTCCTGAGCGTTGGCACTACCGATCTGCGTATCCAGCAGAACACCGGTCAGTTCGAGCCCGCGAATCGGCATCCAGACAAGAATTCCCAGAAGAAATCCCAAAACCAGTTCCTTGAGCAGCAACGGGACGAAAAAATTGATGACCAGCGGGTTCTGCTGCAATGCATCGAATGTGGATGGAACGGTCATGAACGACATTCCAAATGTCAGTCCGACGCGGATCATACGCGGCAGGTTGCTGCGATTGAGGATAGGCGAGGCTGCCAGAAAAGCGAAGATGCGCGACATTGACAGGACGACGGCCATGATAAGCACGTTGATGTCGTCAATCGTCACAAGGTCAGGTGTCAGATCAAAATCGGTAAGGTCCATCAGGGTGATCCGATCCGGATCAGGATCTGATCCAGAAAGTTGATCATTTCGTTCGACATCCAGCCGCCCCAGACGAAGAAGACAACGACGACTGTTGTC
>JANMDH010000184.1:0-1773 GCA_031376195.1 Gemmobacter sp.
GGGCCTATTCATCGGCCACCAACACGCGGTTCAACGGGTTTGGCGACCTGACGATGGCGACGGTGCTGAACCTTTCGCTCTGAGTTTTCTTTCTGGCCCAAATATCCCCGCCGGAGGCTTCCACAGCCCCCGGCGGTGCCATTTCAGGGGTATCGCGCGGCGTTTCCCCAAGGCATATTTTCCCCAGTCAAAAGGGGATGCCATGCGTCAGATCACTGTTGCCGCCAGTCAATTCGCCTGTTCCTGGGATCTGCCCGCCAATGCCGACCGGGCCGAGGCGCTGGTGCGTCGTGCGGCGGGGCAGGGTGCGCAGGTTGTGCTGATCCAGGAACTGTTCGCCGCCCCCTATTTCTGCATCACGCAGCGCGCCGAATATTTTGCGCTCGCCGCGCCGATGCAGGATCACCCGCTGATCGCGCGCTTTGCGGATCTTGCGCGGGAATTGGGGGTGGTTCTGCCGCTGTCCTATTTCGAGCTGGCGGGCACGGCGCATTTCAATGCGATGGCGATGATTGACGCGGATGGGCGGATCTTAGGCAATTACCGCAAGAGCCACATCCCGCAGGGCCCGGGGTATGAAGAGAAATACTATTTCAGCCCGGGCGATACGGGGTTCAAGGTTTGGGATACAGCCATGGGCCGGATCGGCGTTGGTATCTGCTGGGATCAGTGGTTCCCCGAAGCGGCGCGTGCGATGGCGCTGCAAGGGGCGGAGATGATCCTGTATCCGACGGCTATCGGGTCGGAACCCCCGACTCCCGGCTATGACAGCCAGCCGCACTGGGAAATGGTGATGCGCGGGCATGCGGCGGCGAATATCCTGCCGGTGATCGCGTCAAACCGGATCGGGACGGAGGTGGCCCCGGAAGGCACTGCGGTGACGTTTTACGGATCCAGCTTCATCGCTGATCAGACCGGGGCCCTGTTGGCCAAGGGCAGCCGGGACGGGGAAGAGGTACTGACAGCCACGCTGGACTTGGGTGCCATCGCGGCGCTGCGGGCCAGTTGGGGGCTGTTCCGGGATCGGCGGGTGGATTTGTACGGGGCGGTGGGAACGCTGGACGGGCGGGTGTGACCGGGAGGCACATTCCTTTTGAAGGAATTTGGGAAAAGCCTTCACAAGGCTTTTTGGCCCGGATCTGGTGAGGGCGGCCTCTGGCCGCCCCTAAACTTACCGATGGCGCAGATCCACGTAGTCGCGTTTTGCAGGCCCCATGTACAACTGGCGCGGACGCCCGATTTTCTGGGTCGGGTCGGCGATCATTTCCTTCCACTGCGCGATCCACCCGACGGTCCGCGACAGCGCGAAGATCGGGGTGAACATCGATGTCGGAAAGCCGATGGCGTCCAGAATGATCCCGGAATAGAAATCGACGTTCGGATACAGCTTTTTGGATACGAAATAATCGTCCTCCAGCGCGATCCGTTCCAGTTCTTTGGCCACCTGCAGGGTCGGGTTGTTCTCGATCCCTAGCAGACCCAAAACCTCGTCCGCCGATTCCTTCATGACTTTCGCGCGCGGGTCGAAGTTCTTGTAGACGCGGTGGCCAAAGCCCATCAGGCGCACACCGGAGTTTTTGTCCTTGGCCATCCTGATGTATTCCGGGATGCGGTCGACCGTTCCGATTTCGCGCAACTGTTCCAGTGCCGCCTGATTGGCCCCGCCATGTGCCGGGCCCCAAAGGCAGGCGATACCGGCAGCGATGCAGGCAAAGGGGTTGGCCCCGGACGATCCCGCCAGACGCACGGTGCTGGTAGACGCGTTCTGTTCAT
>JANMDH010000374.1:0-4692 GCA_031376195.1 Gemmobacter sp.
GTCCCCGAAACCGGATCGCGCCGCGCGCACGCCACCGGCAGCTATTTCCACATGATCGGGCAGGACCCATGACCGGCTTCGTCTCCTTCGTCTCCTCCGGCCCCGGTGACCCCGAATTGCTCACCCTCAAGGCTGTCGACCGCCTTGCCCGCGCCGATGCCGTCCTCTTCGATGACCTCTCCTCCGGCCCCATCCTCGCCCATGCAAAACCTGGTGCCGATCTTGTCGGCGTCGGTAAACGCGCAGGCCGCGCATCCCCCAAACAGGATCACGTCAGCCGCCTGCTGGTCGATTACGCACAGGCAGGCCTGCGCGTCGTTCGCCTTAAGTCCGGCGATGCCGGCATCTTCGGCCGGCTGGAGGAAGAAACCACCGCCCTCGACGCCGCAGCCATCCCGTATGAGATCATCCCCGGCGTCACCAGCGCCTCTGCCGCAGCCGCCCTCGCGGGCATCCCCCTGACCCGCCGCCTCACCGCCCGCCGCGTCCAGTTCATCACCGGGGCCGACACCTCCGGCGACCTTCCCGATGACCTTAACTGGCCCGCCCTTGCCGACCCCTTCTGCACCACCGTCGTCTACATGGGCCGCCGCACCTTTCCCGCCCTCGCCGCCCGCCTGATCGCCGAAGGCCTGCCCCCGGACACCCCCGCCCTGCTGGCCGAGGCTGTCTCGACCCCCGATCAGCGCCTCGAACGCTTCACCGTCGTCACCCTCGCCGCCCATCTGCACGGCACCGGCACAACTGCCGTCGCCCTCATCCTCTACGGCCCACTCGCCGAGGCCCCGCCGTGAACATCACCCTTTGCGCGACCTGCGCCCTTGGACGCGACGGATTTGCCGCCCCCCTGTCCCACGCCCTGACGCATGCAGGCATCCCCCACGCCATCGCCCTTGCCGACTGCCTCTCCGGCTGCACCCGCCCCTCCGCCCTTGCCTTCCGCGCCCCCGGCAAAACCGCCTATCTCTTCGGCGATCTGACCCCCGCCGATCTGCCCGACCTTATCACCTTCGCGCGCCTCTACGCCGCCGCCCCCGACGGCACCTTCCCCGATGCCCGCCCGCTCGGCCCCCTGCGCACAAAGGCCATCGCCCGCATTCCGGGGTAAACGTCGCCCGCAGCCCCCCGAAAGACGCATTTCGCCTTGACCGATCCCCGGCAGAGGGGCACACAGAAACGGTCTGGTGTCCCACCAATGTGCAAAGCACAGGGAGATCAAACGGGAATGGGGAAAGGGCGGACCTTGCAGGGCGCCCCAAGCCTCAGCCGCCCCCGCGACTGTATGCGGAGAGCCGGCTTCCATCGTGCCACTGACCCCCCTTGGGTTGGGAAGGCGGAAGCAAGGCCTTGACCCGCGAGCCAGGAAACCGGCCAGACAGGACGTAACCCATTGCGCCGTCGGGTGTGACGGCGAGGAGAATGACATGTCGAACGCGAATACTATGACGACAGCCGCCAGTGCCAGCCTTGTTCAGGTGGCATTCGTCGCACTTCTGGGCCTGACCATCCTGTTTGTGGCGGGCCATGCCCAATCGGCCACCCTGCACGACGCCGCCCATGACGTGCGCCACGCCACCGGCTTTCCCTGCCACTGACCTGACAACATGTTAAAGCGTATGCTGACCAGCGCCTTGATCGCTGGTTTTGCGGCTGGGCTGCTCGCGGCCCTGTTGCATTTCACGTTTGTCCAGCAATTGATCTTGATCGGCGAACAATATGAAACCGGTGAAGCCGTGCATTATCAGGGCGTTGCCCCTGCGGATGCGGGTCATCCCCATAACGCCGCAGAACCCGCCGACCACAGCCATGCCGCATCGGGTGACAAGGCAGCACCCTCAAGCCTGACGCGAAATGCCTTGACCGTTCTGGTCTCTGCGCTGGTCTATGTCGCCTATGCGCTCGTTCTCGTGGCCGGGTTCGGGCTGCTGACCCTGATGGGGCGCACGATCAGTCCCGCCGAAGGCATTCTCTGGGGCATCGGCGGATTTGCCGCCTTTCAGATGGCCCCCGCCCTTGGACTGCCCCCGGAACTGCCCGGCACCATGGCGGCGGATCTCGCCGCGCGGCAGGTCTGGTGGTGGGGCACGGCCCTGGCCACTGCAACCGGTCTGGGCCTGCTGGCCTACGGGCGCGGGCTTGCATTCCACGCCGTGGCCATCGCCCTGCTGGCGGCACCACATCTGATCGGCGCACCGGAGCTTGACGGTTTTTCAGGGCTGGCCCCGCCCGAAGTTGCAGCCGCCTTTTCCGCCCGCGTTCTGGGCGTCGGCCTGACAGTCTGGGCGTTCATGGGCGGGCTGGCCGGATGGATGTGGGCAAGGTCGGACACAACCGGCTGACGCGGCTTTCATTGTCGCACAACTTTCCACAGGGGGCTGACATTCGTTCGCCATTGGTTCAAGAACGAATGGCGGCGGGGCATTCAGCCCCCCCTTCTTCTGGACAGGCCTTGATCACGCTTACCCTCATCGGCATCGGCACCGGGAACCCCGATCACCTGACCCTTCAGGCGATTGCCGCGATGAATGCCGCCGATCTGATCCTGATCCCCCTGAAGGGCGAAACCAAGGCCGATCTCGCCGACCTGCGACGCGGCATGATCGACCGGGTGGTCACGAATCCCGCCGTCAAACGCGCCCTGTTCGACTTGCCCGTCCGCGATGAAGCCATCCCCGATTATCCCGCCCGCGTCGATGCCTGGCATGATGCGATTGCGGCGGTCTGGACCGCCACCATCGCGGAACATCTGCCCCGGGGCGGCACCGTCGCCCTGCTCGTCTGGGGCGACCCCTCGCTTTATGACAGCACGTTGCGCATCGCCGCCCGCCTGTCCCCCGCGCCCCGGATCACCGTCATTCCCGGCATCACCGCGATCCAGGCCCTTACCGCCGCACATGGCATCCCCCTGAACGCCATCGGCGCACCCTTCACCGTGACGACCGGACGACGCTTGCGCGAAAGCGGATTTCCGGCAGGGGTCGATACCTGCGTGGTCATGCTGGACGGGGACTGTTCGTTTCAGGTGCTCGATCCTGCGGGGATCAGCATCTGGTGGGCAGGTTACGCCGGGATGGCGCAGGAAATCATCGACAGCGGCCCCCTGATCGACGCAACCCCGCGCATCATGGCGGCGCGCGCGACGGCACGCGCGGCGCATGGCTGGATCATGGATATCTATCTGTTGCAGCGCCAAGGTGCGGCGCGCGACGTCTCCTGAACGTACGCACGTAAAGAAGACGTCGGGAAGACGCGGGGAAGACGTGGGAAAACCAGCGTTTTCCGATGGTTGCGGCGATCAGACGTCGGCTTCGGCCACCTGCCGCTGCCGCCCCAGACCGTCGATCCCCAGTTCGACCACATCGCCCGCCTTGAGGTAACGCGGCGGTTTCATCCCCATCCCAACCCCCGGCGGGGTGCCGGTCGAAATGATGTCGCCCGGATACAGGGTCATGAACTGCGACAGATAACTGACGATGAAAGCAACGCCATAAACCATTGTTTTCGTTGACCCGTTCTGCATCGGATCGCCATTCACCGTCAGCCACATCGCCAGATTCTGCGGATCGGGAACCTCGTCTCGCGTCACCAGCCAAGGGCCGGTCTGGCCGAAATTGTCGCAGGATTTGCCCTTGGTCCACTGGCCGGAACGTTCGGTCTGGAAGGCGCGCTCTGACACGTCGTTGATCACGGCATAACCCGCGACGTGGTTCAAAGCACTGGATTCGCTTACATATTTCGCCTTTGTGCCGATGACCACGCCCAGTTCCACCTCCCAGTCGGTTTTCATCGACGTCCGGGGAATGATGATCGGGTCGGTCGGCCCGCAGATCGCACTCGTGGCCTTCATGAAAATCACCGGTTCAGGCGGCACCTGCAGCCCGCTTTCGGCGGCGTGATCAGCATAATTCAGGCCGATGCAGATGAATTTCCCCGTTCCCGCAACACAAGGCCCTAGCCGGGTTTCTTTTGAAACCAATGGCATGGCGGCAGGGTCAAGTTTGCGCAGGGCATCAAGGCCTGCGTCAGACAGCACATCGCCCGCAATATCAGGCACGACGCCTGAAAGGTCACGGATCGTCCCGTCGCTGTGCAGAATTCCGGGCTTTTCAGACCCGCGCGGGCCGTGGCGAAGAAGTTTCATGGATTTTCCGTCCTTTCAGAAAACAGCGGCTGCCAACGCTGCCTTGAGTGTTTCTTCATAATCTCTGCGTATGCCTCGGTCAGGTGTTCGTCCAGCCGCCGTCGATCACATGCGCAACCCCGGTGGTGTAACTCGATTCGTCCGACGCAAGGTATACAACCAACGCTGCAATCTCTTCCGGTGTCCCGATCCGCCCGATCGGCTGGCGCGCAATGAATGCCGTGCGCGCTGCCGCATAGTCACCCGTCGCCTGAAGCCGCGCCTCAAGGCTGGGACTTTCCACGGTGCCGGGACAAACCGCGTTGCAACGGATGCCGCGCGTGATGAAATCGGCGGCAATGGCCTTGGTCATGCCGACGACGCCCGCCTTGGTGGCACCATAGACATAGCGGTTTGGGGCGGCCATGAAGGCCCCGACAGCCGAGGCGACATTGATGATCGACCCCCCGCCCTGATCCAGCATCCCGGGCAGGAACGCCCGGATCATCCGGTGCATGGCGGTCATGTTCAGGCTGACAGAGAAATCCCACTGGTCATCGTCGCAGTCCAGA
>JANMDH010000207.1:0-3269 GCA_031376195.1 Gemmobacter sp.
CGGCGTAGACCCGATCCGCAGCCGCCAAAATATCCAGCGCGCGCAAGGTGATGTCGCGTGCCGCCCCAATCGGCGTCGCCAGAAAATGCAGGCCCGGCGGCACATTGCGCGCCTCGTGCTGTGTCCCGCCGATTGCCACTTTCCCGCCCCCCGGTGCGTTTACTTCACGCGCATCTGCGCATACTCTGCCCCGAACCGCAGCCAATGCCGCGCCCCGGAAGAAGGATGCCGCCATGTTCCCCGTTTTGTCCAAGGTCCGCAAGTCAGCGGGCATTTTTGTGGCCACCCTTGCCAGTCTGGCGCTTGCCGCCTGTACCACCGCAACCGGGCCCCGCCCAGCCGGCACGGCGGCGGCGGCTGGCGGCGCGGTGCAGGTGGCCCTGCTTGTCCCCTCAGGCTCCGGTGATGCGTCGGATGAGGCGCTGGCCCTGTCCTTCCAGAATGCCGCCCGGCTGGCGATTGCCGATCTTGGCGGCGTAGCAATCGACCTCAAGGTCTACCCCACCGGCAGCACACCGGCGGGCGCACAGGTCGCGGCCCAAAAGGCCGTCACCGAAGGGGCCGAGGTCATCCTCGGGCCACTGCGCTCCGAAGAATCGAACGCGGCGGCGGTCGCCGTTGCGGGCAGTGGCGTTAACGTTCTCAGCTTTTCCAACAATCCTGCCATCGCAGGCGGCAACCTGTTCGTGCTCGGCACCACCTTCAAAAGCAGCGCCGACCGCCTGTCGCGCTATGCCGTGCGCAATGGGGCCAGCCGCATCATGATCGTCCATGACCAAAGCGCCAGTGGTGACGCCGGCCGTGCGGCAATTCAGGCCGGGGTCGCGGCGGCGGGCGGCACGATTGTCGGGGCGGGCGGATACGAATTTTCCCAGAACGGCATCGTTACCGCCGTGCCCGGACTCGCGGCCAAGGCCAAGGCAAGCGGCGCACAGGCCGTCTTCCTAACCGCCGATTCGGCAGGCTCCCTGCCCCTCGTTTCGCAGTTGTTGCGCGACAACGGGCTGGACACGGCCACCGTGCGCTTCATCGGGCTGACCCGCTGGGATGTCCCACCACAGACCGCCGCCCTGCCGTCCTTGCAGGGGGGATGGTTCGTTCTGCCCGATCCGGGTCGTATTTCGCAATTCCAGGCGCGCTATCAATCCGCCTACGGCCAGCCCCCGCTTCCCCTTGCGGAACTGGCCTATGACGGCATTGCCGCCATCGGGGCGCTTGCTTCGCGCAAGGGCGACGGGCCGCTGTCCAGCGCTGCCCTGACCCAAGGGGCCGGGTTCGAAGGCGTTGCCGGCATCTTCCGCTTTCTGTCCGATGGCACCAACGAACGCGGTCTTTCCATCGCGCAAATCCAGAACAATCAGGTGACCGTGATTGACCCTGCCCCCCGCAGCTTTGGCGGTTTCGGCTTCTAAGCCGGAACCCCTGTTCAGCCACCGGCTGATCCTTGCCCCCGATGCGATCATCGACAGTGCAGCCCTTACGGCTGCGCTGGATGCGGCCTTGGCCGGAACCGATGATGCCCGCGCGGCGCGCGGCATGGCCGTGCAGCATCTGGCTGATGCAAAGCGGGCAGGCAACGCCGCACTTGCCGCCGCCTTTGCCACACAACCGCGTGACGCCCGCGCCATGGTCAATGCGCAATCCTTTCTGACCGACGGCCTGCTCAAGGCCGCCCTTCATGTGGCGACCCGGCACCTGCACCCCCTGCCCAACCCGACAGAAAGCGAACGTCTGGCCGTCGTCGCCGTCGGCGGCTTTGGCCGCGCCGAGATGGCCCCCTATTCCGATGTTGACCTGCTGTTCCTGACACCCTGGAAAATCACCCCTTGGGCGGAATCAGTCATCGAAAGCCTGCTTTACATGCTGTGGGATCTGAAACTGAAGGTCGGCCATGCCAGCCGCACCGTCAAGGATTGCCTGCGTCTGGGGCGCGAAGACATCACCATCCGCACGGCCCTTCTGGAACATCGCTTTGTCGCGGGTCACGCGGCCCTTGCCACCGAACTTGATGCCAGACTCTGGTCCGATCTGTTCCGCAACACCGGGCGCGATTTCATCGAAGCCAAACTCGCCGAACGGGCCGAACGCCACAAACGTCAGGGGGGTCAGCGCTATGTGCTCGAACCCAACGTCAAGGAAGGCAAAGGTGGCTTGCGCGATCTGCAGACCCTGTACTGGATCGGCAAGTATCTGCACCGCGTGCCCGATGCCGAAGGTCTTGTCGGCGCTGGTCTTCTCACTGCCGATGAATACGCAACCTTCACCCGCGCCGAAGATTTCCTGTGGGCCGTGCGCTGCCACCTGCATCTGATCACGGGACGGGCAACCGATACGCTCACCTTCGACCTTCAGGTCGAAGTGGCGGCCAAAATGGGCTATGCCGACACCAGCGGGCGGCGCGCGGTCGAGGTTTTCATGCAGGATTACTTTCGCCACGCGACCCGCGTCGGCGATCTGACCCGCGTTTTCCTGACCGAACTTGAAGCACGCCACGCCAAGCCCGAAGCCACCCTTGCCGGGTTCTTCCGGCGCACCACAAAGGTCGGCGCAGGCTACAAACTGGTGCAGGGCCGTATCGACGTGATCAGCCCGCAGGCCTTTCTGTCCGACAAACTGAACCTGCTGCGGGTGTTTGAAGAGGCGCTGCGTTCGGGCCATCTGCTGCACCCCAATGTCATGCGCCTGATTGCGGCCAACCTGCATCTGATCGACGACGAGCTGCGCGAAGACCCCGAGGCCATTCAGATTTTCCTTGATCTTCTGCTGAAACACGGCAACCCCGAACGTGCGCTGCGGCGCATGAACGAACTCGGGCTGCTGGGGGCGTTCATCCCGGAATTCGAAGCGATTGTCGCGATGATGCAGTTCAACGTCTATCACCATTTCACGGTGGACGAACACATCATCCAGACGATCAGCACTCTGGCACAGATCGAACGGGGCGAATTGCTGGAAGAACTGCCCGTGGCCACCGGCATTCTGAAGGCCGGCGTGAACCGCCGCGTGATCTACACCGCCCTGCTGCTGCACGACATCGCCAAGGGCCGCCCCGAGGATCATTCGATTCTTGGCGCACAGATCGCGCGGCGGGTCGCCCCGCGTCTGGGGCTGGAACCGGACGAGGCGGAAACCGTGGAATGGCTGGTGCGCTATCACCTGCTGATGTCCGACATGGCGCAAAAACGCGACATCGGCGATCCGCGCACCGTGCGCGACTTTGCCAAGGCGGTCAAAACGCGCAAACGGCTGGATCTTCTGACCGTCATGAC
>JANMDH010000237.1:0-3386 GCA_031376195.1 Gemmobacter sp.
CTGAACAAGGCGTTGGTAGGGTAATTGCCCAAAACCAAGAACTCCCTCCAAGGGCTGGCCTTCTGGCCAGCCTTTTTATCTGCGTCATCCGCTGCCTGACAGGAACCAGATGCCCCCACACGCGTTGACTGCGCATGAAACGCGTCAAGCATAGCGCACTTTAAAGGGACATCGTCATGAACAGCATCATCTATCTTGTCGGATTCGTCGTCATTCTACTGGCAGTATTATCCTTCGTCGGCATTCGCTGATTAACCGGGAAAGGAAAGCTGTCATGGAAAGAACCGAAAAGTTAACTGATGCATCGGCGCCCGCCCACACATTGGAAGGAAGCTATGTTGACTGGGCCGCCATCTTTGCCGGTGCGATCGTTGCCGCCGCAATCGCCGCGATTTTTACGGCTTTCGGCGCCGCACTTGGCTTGTCCGCGATCTCGGCTGAACCCGGTGAAGGATCATTCAACTTTGCCATCATTCTCAGTGCAGTCTGGTTTGTCATCACCCTTGTCGCAAGTTACGTGACCGGCGGATACATTGCCGGGCGCATGCGCCGCCGGGTGGATACCGCAACCGCTGATGAAGTATCGGTTCGTGATGGCATCAATGGTCTGGTGGTCTGGGGGGTAGGTATGTTGGTGGGTGCCGTCATGCTGACCAATGCTGCAACCTCCACAATTTCGGCGGCCGGGTCCGCGGCCCAGACGATGGTGACTGCTGCCGGTTCGGCAGCGGGCGGCGCGGCGCAGGGTGCCATGTCAGCGGCAGGCGCGATGATGCCTGACAGTGCGATGACCGATCCGATGGCGTTCGTCACCGACACGCTTTTGCGCGCACCCACCGTGGATCCTGCAGCCACCCCGACGGCGGATCTCGCACGGGAAACCTCGGCAATTCTGGGCAATGTGCTGACCACCGGCGAAATTTCGGATCCCGACCGTGCTTATCTTGAAAGTGCTGTCGCAGCACGGTCCGGCCTTACCCCGACCGAAGTATCAACCCGCGTTGACACGGCCATCGAAGCTGCCAAAACGGCGAGGGCCGAGGCTGAACAACTGGCTGAAACGGCCAAGCAAACCGCTATCGACGTGGCCGAAACAGCGCGGATCAGCGCTGTGCTGACAGCGTTCCTTCTGGCGGCATCTGCCCTTGTCGCAGCGGCCGCTGCAACTGTCGGTGCGGTGCGAGGCGGTGTGCACCGCGATGAAGGCCGTGTGTTCGGCGGTCTGTCTTATCGTCGATGAACAGACCTGCCGGCACAAATCAGGACCGGGTTCGCGGGAAGTAGCGCCCTTCGGCACCTTGTTTTTGACGTGAATGGGCGGAAGGCCACTCTGAAACGGGTGGCCTTTTGTACAAAACCAAAACGGCCTGCGGACCGGCACATCACAAATCCCGCTTTCGCCAGCCAAACCCGCTTGCAAACAGTTGATGTTGCAAGTGCAGCAAGGAACCTCTGGCGTTTCACATTCAGCTGAGGTATCGCCGCGCCAAAGCAAATATAGACCCAAAACCGAAAAGAGACCCCGATGGAGCTTCGCAACATCGCCATTATCGCGCACGTCGACCATGGCAAGACCACTCTCGTTGACGAGCTGCTGAAGCAATCCGGCGCTTTCCGCGACAATCAGGCCGTTGCCGAACGCGCGATGGACAGCAACGACATCGAACGTGAACGCGGGATCACGATTCTGGCAAAATGCACCTCGCTGGAATGGGATGGGCGTCGCATCAACATCGTCGACACCCCCGGCCACGCCGATTTCGGCGGCGAGGTTGAACGCATCCTGTCGATGGTCGATGGCGTGGTTCTGCTGGTCGACGCTGCCGAAGGTCCGATGCCGCAAACCAAATTCGTCACCTCCAAGGCCCTCGCCCTCGGCCTGCGCCCGATTGTGGTGCTGAACAAGGTTGACAAGCCCGATGCCGAACCCGACCGCGCCCTGAACGAGGTGTTTGATCTGTTCGCCAACCTTGGGGCCGACGACGACCAGCTGGATTTTCCGGTGCTTTACGCCTCAGGCCGCGCCGGCTGGGCGGATGAGGCGCTGGACGGCCCCCGCAAGGATCTGTCTGCGCTTTATAATCTCGTGCTGAAACACATCCCGCAGCCCGCCCAGCTTGCCCGCCGCGCGGAGCCATTCCAGATGCTGGCCACCACGCTCTCCGCCGACCCGTTCATCGGGCGCATCCTGACCGGCCGGGTCGAGGCGGGCACACTTCGTGCCGGCGAAACCATCAAGGCTCTCAGCCGCGATGGCGAAAAACTGGAACAGTTCCGCGTGTCCAAAGTCCTCGCTTTCCGTGGCCTGTCGCAAACCCAGATCGACGTGGCCGAAGCGGGCGATATCGTCACCATCGCGGGCATGTCCAAAGCAACCGTTGCGGACACCCTTTGCGCGCTGGAGCTGGAAACTGCCCTGCCCGCGCAACCGATTGATCCCCCCACCATTTCTGTCACCTTCGGCATTAACGACAGCCCGCTGGCCGGCAAGGACGGGTCAAAGGTCCAGTCCCGCGTGATCCGCGAACGCCTGATGCGCGAAGCAGAGGTGAATGTCGCGATCAAAGTGACCGATACCCCGGGCGGCGATGCCTTTGAGGTAGCGGGTCGCGGCGAATTGCAGATGGGCGTGCTGATCGAAAACATGCGCCGTGAAGGGTTTGAACTGTCGATCAGCCGCCCCCGCGTTCTGTTCCAGGATATCGGTGGCGTGCGCAGTGAACCCGTCGAGGAAGTGACCATCGACGTCGATGACGAATACACCGGTGCTGTGATCGAGAAAATTACCGGGCCGCGCAAGGGTGATCTGATTGAGATGAAGCCCGCTGGCGTGGGCAAAACCCGGATCATCGCCCATGTGCCGTCACGCGGTCTGATCGGCTATCACGGCCAGTTCATGACCGACACGCGCGGCACCGGTGTTCTGAACCGGGTGTTCCACGAATGGGCCCCCCACAAGGGCCCCATTGAAGGCCGCCGCGCCGGCGTCCTGATCAGCATGGAAAGTGGCACTTCGGTGGCTTACGCGATGTGGAAACTGGAAGATCGCGGGCACTTTTTCATCGGGGTGCAGGAACCGGTCTATACCGGCATGATCATTGGCGAGCACAACCGCGACAACGATCTGGAAGTGAACCCCCTGAAAGGCAAGCAGCTGACCAACGTTCGGGCCTCGGGCACGGACGAGGCAGTGCGCCTGACGACCCCGGTGAAACTGTCGCTCGAACAGGCGATTGCCTATATCGATGACGATGAACTGGTCGAAGTAACCCCGAAATCGGTCCGTATGCGCAAGCGGTTCCTGGATCCGAACGAACGGAAACGTCAGTCGCGGGCGGGGTAACACCGGCTCGCCCCGGCGAAGGCCGGGGCCCCGACGTTGCGCA
>JANMDH010000271.1:0-2959 GCA_031376195.1 Gemmobacter sp.
CCCCCGATCACGCAGGCCGCCACCACGTCCAGTTCGAACCCCCCCGCAATATCAACATAGGCCACCGCATACCGCGCCACCCACAGATACCCCGTCAGCCCCGCCAACGCGCCCGCGATGACAAAGGCCGCGCATTGCGTCCGCCCCACATTGATCCCCGTATAAACCGCTGCATGCGGGTTGCCGCCCACCGCGAAAAAGGCCCGCCCCAGCGCCGTCCGCCGCATCAGCACCGCAAACACCCCGATGATGCCTATGGCAATCCAGCTCATCACCGGCAGACCCAGGAATACCGCCCGCGGCAGCGCCTTGAACCCGTCCGTCATCTCATGCGCGTTGATCCACTTGCCGTCCGTCATCAGAAAGATGACCCCCCGGAAAATGGTCATTGTCCCCAGCGTCACCACGATAGACGGTATCCCCACCTTCCACACCAGCAACCCGTTGATCATCCCCAGTGCCGCGCCCAATATCACAGCAGCCAGCAGGATCAGCGGCAGCGGCACCCCCATCCCGTTCAACAGCGCACACACCATCCCCGTCAGCGCCAGATTGGCCGCTACCGACAAATCAATGCATTTCGTCAGAATCACGATCATCTGCCCGATCGCCAGAATCATCAGCGGCGCCGTGTCGTTGAACACATTCACCAGATTGCGCGGCGCGACAAAGGCCGGAAACCGGAACGCGATCAACGCCGTCAGCGCGATCATCACACAGCTCAACAGCGCTTCCCGGCTTCTCAGCAGTGTCATGCCGCCTCCCTGATCCCGGCAGCGGCCCGCACCAGCGCTTCGGGCGTCATCGCCTCGCCCGCGACTTCCGCCACGATCCGCCCTTCGCGCATCACGATCACCCGGTCCGACATGCCCAGCACTTCCGGGATTTCGCTCGACACCATGATCACCGCCAGACCCTGCGCCGCAAGTTCCGCCATGAATTCATGCACCGCCGCCTTTGATCCGATGTCGATCCCCTTTGTCGGCTCGTCCAGAATGATCACGCGTGGCCGTGTCGCCAGCCATTTCGCGATCACCACCTTCTGCTGGTTCCCGCCCGACAGCAGCCCCACATCCTGATCCAGACTCGCCGCCCGCAGGTCGAGCCTTTGCGTATATTCCCGCGCCAGTTTGAACTCCTCCGCCAACCGCAGGAACCCGCCCCGCGATGTCCGCCCCAGCGACGGCAACGTCACGTTCTGAAAAATTGGCAGCCCCTTGACCGTACCCTGCGTCCCCCGGTCCTCCGGCACATAGACGATCCCTGCCGCAATGGCCTCGCTCGTCGAACGGATCACGCGCACCTTGCCGTCAATCCGGCAAGCGCCCTTTGACGGCACCGTAATCCCGAACAGCGACTGCATCACCTCAGACCGCCCCGCACCCACCAGCCCGTAAAAGCCCAAGATCTCCCCCCGGTGCAGCGTGAACCCGATATCCGCGAATTCCGTCGGATGGCTGTATCCCGCCACCGTGAAAACCGGCTCGCCGATGTTGTGGCTGCGCGCCGGGAAAATATGATCCACCGGCCGCCCCACCATCATCTTGACCATCTGGCCTTCCGTCACCTCGTCAATCCTGCCTTCGCCCACGAACTGCCCGTCCCGAAAGACCGTATAGCGATCCGCAATCCGAAAGATTTCATCGAACTTGTGACTGATGAACAGGATCGCCTTGCCCTGCGCCTTCAGCGTTTCCACCAGATCGTAAAGCTCGTGGATTTCCTTGTACGACAGTGCCGCCGTCGGCTCGTCCATGATCACCACCCGCGCCTCGATCGACAGCGCCCGTGCAATCGCCACCATATGCTTGGACGCGATCCCAAGGTCGCGCAGCTTCATATCCGGGTCGATCTTCGCCTTGATGCTGTCCAGCAGGGATACTGCCCCCACCCGCATCGCCTTCCAGTCGATCAACCCGAACCGGCCCCGCGGCGCGTGCCCCAGCCAGATGTTTTCCGCCACCGTCAGATCGTCAAACAGCACCGTTTCCTGATGGATCGCCGTCACCCCCGCCGCCGATGCCGCCTCGGGTGTGGGAAAATGCGTCTCGCGCCCCTCCATCCGGATCACGCCTTCTTCCGGCTGATAGATGCCCGTCAGCACCTTTACGATGGTCGATTTCCCCGCCCCGTTTTCCCCCACCAGCGCCGTCACCTGTCCCGCATACAGATCAAGCTGCACCCCCGACAACGCCTTCACGCCCGGAAATGACTTGGAAATGCCGCGCAGCGACAGGACGGGTTCCATCACAAAGCCTTTGGTCAAAGGGGGGGCAAAAGCCCGGCAGGATGCCTGCCGGGCCTGATCACAAAGGTCCGATCAGAAGATCGACTTGAACTCCGCGATGTTCGATTTGTCATAGGTGAATGGGTCCGACATCGCCGCCTCGCCCTTGTCGTCCAGCGTCGCCTTCCCCATCCGGCCCATCGGAATTTCGGCACCAGCGCCCGTCGCCGCCCCCTTGTTGATGTTGTAGGCCAGCATCGTCGCCGCATAGCCCAGATCAATCGGGTTCCAGATCGCGAATGACACCGTCGCCCCCGATTCCACCGCCCCTGCCATTTCCGATGGCAGACCCAGACCCGTCACGTTCACCTTCCCGATCAGCCCCGCATCCGTCACCGCCTGCGACGCCGCCAGAATGCCCACCGTCGTCGGCGCGATGATCGCCTTCAGGTTCGGATAGGTCGCAATCAGGCCCTGTGCCTCGCGATAGGATTTGTCCGCAAGATCATCCCCGTAGACTGTCGCCACCAGATTGACGCCCGGATAGTTCGGCATCACCTTCGTCATTTCCTCGATCCAGATGTTCTGGTTCGTCGCCGTCGCCGATGCCGACAATACTGCCACATCGCCCCCGTCCGGCATGTGATCCGCCGCCAGCTTGTTGATCGTGTTCCCGATCAATGCGCTCGACGACGGGTTCAGGTGCATCTGCCGCCCTTCCGGCGCTACACC
>JANMDH010000307.1:0-1579 GCA_031376195.1 Gemmobacter sp.
CCTTATCCAGCATCCACCGTTTGTATTTGAAATAAGTAGTGCTTGCTTGTCATTGCTCTGATAAACATCAAACAACGGTTTGTAGTATTGCGCTGTCTGAACGAAAATCTCTACCTTCTTAAAACCTCTTGGCGCGCGGGAAACATCGCACAGCTTCTGCGCCGTGAAGTTTTCGGTAGAATACGAAGTTTGCGCAGATACTGGGGCCACCTGGGTTCCCATCGTCATGATTATAGCCAGAGCTGTAGTCAGAGCTTTCATGCCACTTTCCTCCATTCCTGTTGCGTTGGTTTCAGGTTGCCGAGGTGCGCGCTTATCCCCGCACCACCCGGTGGCCCTCCGCATCGGTCGAGAGGGTGGTGTCGGCGACGGTTCTGATCACTCCATTGCACAGGAACGTGCTTTGCCCCGTGATCACCGACCCGTCCGGCAGTTCGATTTGCGTCGCATCCGGTGTCAGCTTGATTTCGGTGATCCCCAGCTGGGCCAGCGTCTTCGCGACAATCGTCCCGTCCGCATTCGTGGCCATCACCTTGAAACTAGCCCATTGCGCATCCGCCGACGTCAGCTTGCAATCCCCGTTCGTATCGAACTTCTCCCGCAGCGCCTCCATGTCCGACGTGGACCCTTGAGCCCATTCCGTGAACACATATTCCCGCTTCGACGTCAGCTTCCCGTCCCCGACTTCATTCGGCCCTGCATCATGAAACACCATCCCATCCCCCGCCCCAGCTCAGGCCGGGCTGTAGTAGTTCCGGTCCCTGCAATATATATAAACCGAGGATTTGGATGTTGATAGTGGTGGGTGAACCTTCACTGTCACGAAAAACCACGCAGCCTATATCTTCTTACCAAATCCTTACCCTACCGCGCGCCAACCCTTTGATCAAAAACACCTTTTCGCTTGACTCCAGCGCGCTTTCCAATCTACCTTTTCATCCATGCTAGGAGAAATGGGCAAGCGGCCGGGGGGAACCCCGGGCCGCTTTTTTGTTTGGCTCGTGCGGGGTGGCAGGAGAGGCGGGCAGAGCAGGTATGGAAACGGGACGGACAGCCGGAGACGGCGTGCCGGAGGATATTCTTCTGGCGACAGAGCAACTTTATCAGGATGCGGCATCGAACCTGAGTGCAGCGATGACGGCGCTGCGGGCGGGGCGGATGGGCGAGGTGAAGGCGGCCATGCTGGCTGTGAAAGACCTCAAGGCCGCGTTTCAGATGGTCATGGATGAAAGGACACGCGTTGACAGGCTTCGCAAACAGGTTGCCGGGGTCGCAGGGGACTGCGCCCATGATTTCGGGGCAGCACGGGATGAGATCGGGCGCAGGCTGGCTTTGCTCCGCGCCGCCGGAAGTGGTGGATGAGTTTCTGGGGGGACTGAGCGAGGCGGCGCTGCTGGCGTTGCCATGGATGTTCGAGTTCTGGGCGCTGCCGCATCAACTGGCACCGGAGGGGTCGTGGAAGACCTGGGTGATCATGGGGGGGCGGGGGGCAGGAAAGACGCGGGCGGGGGCGGAATGGGTGCGGGGGCAAGTGGAGGGATCGCGGCCCATGGACAAGGGGCGGTCAGGCCGGGTGGCC
>JANMDH010000311.1:0-1762 GCA_031376195.1 Gemmobacter sp.
TTCTGGTTACTCGATGATCTTGCTCACGACGCCTGCGCCGACGGTGCGGCCGCCTTCGCGGATGGCGAAGCGCAGTTTTTCTTCCATCGCAATCGGCGCGATCAGGGCCACGTTGAACTTCAGGTTGTCCCCCGGCATCACCATTTCGGTGCCTTCGGGCAATTCAACCGTGCCGGTCACGTCCGTCGTGCGGAAATAGAACTGCGGGCGGTAGTTCGCGAAGAACGGCGTGTGACGACCGCCTTCTTCCTTGGTCAGAATATAGGCCTCTGCCTCGAACTTCGTGTGCGGCTTGACTGAGCCGGGCTTGCACAGAACCTGCCCCCGCTCGATCCCCTCGCGGTCCACACCGCGCAGCAAAAGGCCGACGTTGTCGCCCGCCTCGCCCTGATCGAGCAGTTTGCGGAACATCTCCACGCCCGTGCAGACCGTCTTTTTGTTCGGACGGATGCCAACGATTTCAACCTCTTCGCCAACCTTCACGATCCCGCGCTCGATCCGCCCGGTGGCAACCGTGCCACGACCGGAAATCGAGAACACGTCCTCGACCGGCATCAGGAAGGGCTGGTCCACCGCACGCGCCGGCGTCGGAATATATTCGTCCACCGCCGCGATCAGCGCACGAACCGACGATTCGCCAATCTCCGGGCGGGTGCCGTTCATCGCATGCAGCGCCGACCCCTTGATGATCGGAATGTCGTCGCCGGGGTAATCGTAGGACGACAACAGCTCCCGGATCTCCATCTCGACCAGTTCGATCAGTTCCTCGTCATCCACCTGGTCGACCTTGTTCATGTAGACGACCATGTAGGGAATGCCGACCTGACGGCCCAGCAGAATGTGTTCGCGTGTCTGCGGCATCGGGCCGTCGGCGGCGTTCACGACAAGGATCGCACCGTCCATCTGGGCGGCACCGGTGATCATGTTCTTGACGTAATCGGCGTGGCCGGGGCAGTCGACATGCGCATAGTGACGCGCGGCGGATTCGTATTCAACATGCGCGGTCGAAATCGTGATCCCGCGCGCACGCTCCTCCGGGGCACCGTCAATCTGGTCGTAGGCCTTGAATTCGCCGAAGTATTTCGTGATCGCCGCCGTCAATGTCGTCTTGCCGTGGTCAACGTGACCAATCGTCCCGATGTTCACGTGCGGTTTGTTCCGTTCAAACTTTGCCTTCGCCATCTTGGCCTCACCAGATTGGGGGGCCGTCCTGCGACCCTGTTCGATACGCGGCGCGAGATATTCGCTGAAACAGGGAAAATCAAGCCTTGGCGTTGGGCGGGCGCACAGAATGCCCTATGTATGTGGGGTGAAAGACAAGGATACCACCATGACCCTGCAGCAGCCCGTTCGAGCGCCTGTTCCCGCCCGTGTTCCTTTGTCCAACACGCCCTTGGGGATCTGGGGGTCCGTCAAGGCGGGGCGGCGCAATGTGCTGGAACTGATCCCGGAAATCGCGACACGGGTGCCGATGCTGTCGGGGCGGACTGGCAAACGCTGGCACATGGTCATGGACCCCGGCGCGTTAAAGCGGGTCTTGCGCGACAAGGTCGAAGATTACCCCAAATCGATGGTGACCAAACTGATCCTGGAACCCGCGATCGGCGATAGCCTGTTCGTGGCGGAAGGCGCAGTATGGCTGTGGCAGCGGCGCACGGCGGCCCCGGTGTTTTCACACCGGAACGTGGCGGCGCTGGCCCCGGTGATGACGGCGGCAGCAGAACGCGCCAGCGCACGGGTGGGGGCGGTCGCCGGGGGCCGG